>SLQM01000048.1 GCA_007131435.1 Syntrophomonadaceae bacterium | reverse complement strand
GAAGCCTTCAGGGGAGCCTGCTACGCAGTCGCCTCCGGGGCTTACGACATTGTCCTGGCGGCCGGGGTGGAAAAGCTAAAGGATGTGGGCTACGGCGGTCTTCCCGATTCACCCATATTCGGGCAGCTGGCCAGGCTGATTAACCCCAACGCCACTGCCCCGGGCATGTTCGCCCAGTTGGCAACGGCATATTCCAGCAGTCACAACGTACCAATGGATAAAATTAAAAGTGCGATTACCCATATATCCTGGAAAAGCCACCAGAACGGGGCTAAGAACCCCCGGGCTCACCTGCGCAAGGAGATATCAGAATCGCAGATTGCCGATTCTCCCTTTGTTGCCTACCCCCTTGGCCTGTTCGACTGCTGTGGGGTTAGCGACGGTGCAGCAATGGCCATTGTCACCACCCCGGAAATTGCTGCAAAGCTAAAACCAAGCCAGGACCTGGTTAAGGTAAAGGCGCTGCAGATATCGGTAAGTTCCGGTGAAGAGTCTTCCTTTAACCGCTGGGATGGAAGCGGATTTATGACTACCAGGCATGCGGCCCGGCAGGCCTACGAAGAAGCCGGAATCACCAACCCCCGGGAAGAGATCAGCATGCTTGAGGTTCACGACTGCTTCTCGATTACAGAAATGGTAACCATGGAAGACCTGCTCATATCTCCACCGGGCCAGGCCCCGGATGATATTTTGAGCGGTTTCTATGATTTAGACGGCCAGGTTCCCTGTCAGCCGGACGGCGGTCTGAAGTGCTTCGGCCACCCGATCGGCGCTTCCGGTTTAAGGATGATTTATGAAATCTATAACCAGCTGCTGAGGAGATGGCCTGAAGATCGCCTGGTAAAAGATCCAAAGCTGGGGCTGACCCACAACCTGGGAGGCGTTCCGGTACAAAATGTTTGCAGTATCTGTATCCTGGGTATTAATTAATTTTTCGGCCAGGATAAATTAATGAGTATTCAAAAGGGAGCGGGTTTAACAAGTACCTGCTCCCTTCTCTTTACCATTATTTTTAATCCTAAGATAGCTTATAGAATTAATAAGCGCCTAATCATCAACCTATTATTGAACTTGTTAAATCAACAAAATCAAGGGTTTTAGATTTCCATAGCGAATACTTAAAATATTGATAAAGGGCAGGTGATAAAAGTGGATGATTTTAACGAGAGTTCCTATCAGCCAAGACACAGTAGAACAGAAAAAAAGGAAAAAGAGGGTAAAAAGTGGATTCTCCCCCTTTCCATATTACTAATCCTGGTAATAATAATAGGAGTTTTCTGGTACCTGGGCAACCGCTACCAAATCAGCCTGTCTGGCTTGCTGAGCAGCGTTTTTGACTCAGAAGAAGAAATGTACCAGTTAACCATACCGGAAGCCCTTTTATCCCTGGAACTGGTCGAAGATTTAGTCACCAATACTATCAACCGCGAGGATATAGAGATGCTTGAACAGGAAGATGAGAATACAATATCTTATCTAATACCAACTAATGCTAAAAGCGAACTGATAGCAGAAGCTGATAAACTTCTTGAAGAAAGGCTCAGCACTCTGCATGATCCAAGCCTCCGCCCTTTTCTGGTTGACCTGGGTTATGATGGTGAATACGCTGATATTCTTCTGGTTATAGACCAGGATGAAGAGCAAGATGACCAGGCCCTGATCACGGCTTCAGAGCTGTTTTTGTTGGCTGTTTACTACCACCTGCTCAGTCCTGCCGACGAGCCGGTCAGCGAAATTTCGGTAACTATTGAAGACCATCAAACCGGCTACATATTAGATCAAATCACTTACCCCGATGATCTAAACCGGGCGGCCACTGTATTGAAAAATCTTAGAGAGCTGGCTGATGGGCCAAAAACTCCGCAGGCCGGTGACAGGGTCGTCGTGGCCACTGGAACTGACAACCTGAACCTGAGAAGCGGACCGGAGATAACATACCTGATTATTGACATTCTAACCTCGGGGACTATCCTGGAGGTAACAAACGTTGAGGGCGCCTGGCTGGAGGTAATTACACCCCAGGGCAGGGAAGGCTGGGTTCACGGCGACTTTGTAGAACTTATTGCAGAAGATAACTAGGCTCTCCATGAAGTAAAACTTTCGTAGCGCATACTGCTTTGGCCGGAGGCTTGAACTAATGACCGATACAAACAGCTTGATAATTGAACAAATCAGTAGACATGCTGAAAAGAACCTTGAATACCTGGAAAACCTGATCAGTGAAATGGTTAGAATTCCAAGCTACAGTGGAGAGCCAAAAGAGATGCAGCTTTATTTACAGGAAAAGCTGTTTCACTTAGGGATGGACACTAAGTTAATAAAGGTCGAACCTGACAAACTGGATAAGTATTCTGGCTTCAGTCGCGATGGCTTCCCATTTGATAACCGCTATTCCCTGGTTGGCATAAAAAAAGGCCTATCTAACGGACGTTCGATCCTGCTAAACGGCCATGTTGATGTAGTGCCGCCGGGGGACCTTGACCGCTGGGATGATAACCCCTTGAGCGGCAAAATATTGGAAGGGAAAGTTTTTGGCAGGGGTTCGCTAGATATGAAAGGCGGTCTTGCCGCTGCACTTTTAGCAATTAAAATATTAGGCGAGATGGGGTTTCAGAACGGCGGGGATATCATTTTCGCCAGTTCCTGCGGTGAAGAAACCGGTGGCTGCGGGGCGTTCGCCATTGTCGATGATGGAGTTCATGCTGACGGGTGCATTATTCTTGAACCGACAAAACTAAAAATATGCAATATACAGTCGGGTTGCCATAGTTTCAGGATCAAGATTACAGGTAAATCGATCCATGCCTGCATGGCATACAAGGGTGTCAGCGCTATTGATAAATTCTACCTGGTTTATGATGCCCTGAAAATAATGGATTTGAACCGGCACAAAAACTTTAACAGTGAATACCGGCGCTTTTATGAAAACCCTTTAAATATTGCTCCACTGAATGTAGGGACAGTTGAAGCCGGTGAGTGGCCCTCAAGCGTGCCCGACCTGCTGATAGCCACAGGCAGGATGGGTATCTTCCCCGGGGAAAGTGTAGAAGAAATGCATAGCGAGTTTGAATCCGTTGTTTACGAAACAGCGATGAAAGATCCCTGGCTAGAAGAAAACCTTCCCGTAGTTGAATGGTACGAGGGTCTTTTTGAACCGGCAGCAACGCCGCTGGACCATGACCTGCTTAAAACTCTGGGCTGCGCGCATCAGCATATTCATGGTAAGAGCGTTGAATTCGAGGCTGCGACTTACGGTTCGGATATGAGAATATTTAGTTTGTACGGCAATATACCAACTGTGCTTTACGGTCCTGGCGATGTTAGCATAGCTCACACTGTTAACGAACACATTGAAATCAGCCAGGTCATGCAGGCGGTTAAATCAGTTGCTCTTGCCCTTGTTAATTGGTGTGGCGGTGAATTTAGTAACTCTTCGCAAATCAAAAGGGCAGCTTTATAAAAAGCAGCCCTTTTGCTGCAATCCAAGCGCCTTTCAGCTCTCTTTATGCCTTATCATTGCTGTAATCATAAAATCCTTTTCCGGTTTTCTGACCCCACTCTCCCTTCACGTATTTTTCAACAATTGTAGGTGATGGTTTATCAGCAGGGTCTCCGGTTTCATTATATCTTTCCATCATTATGTGGTAACTTAAATCAATACCGGTCAGATCCTGGAGACGGAACGGCCCTAGAGGGTGCCCCAGGGCATTGACCACCGCTTTATCAATATCCTCGGCCGATGCCACCCCCGTATCAAGCAGGTATAGTGCTTCATTATTAATTGCCGAAAGAATCCTGTTCACCAGGAATCCATATATTTCTTTATTCAGTTTGACCGGTTCCTTCTTAAGACGCCTCGACAACTCCATGGTCAGCTCAGTAGTCTGTTCAGAAGTGTATGGGCCCTGGACAACTTCAACACATTTCATAACCAGGGCTGGATTGAAAAAATGCATGTTACAAACTTTATCCGGGCGGCTTGTTACATCTGCAACCATTGAGCTGACAAAAAATGAACTGTTAGTAGCAAGCACTGCATGCGGCGGAGAGAGGCGGTCTAACTCTTTAAATATTTGCCTTTTCAGTTCCAGTTTTTCAGTAGCTGCTTCTATCACAAAATCTGTATCAGCCAATGCTTCCTTCATATCTGTCGTAAAGCTTAACCTGGCTCCTGCTGCCTTAGCTTCTTCTTCAGACATTTTCCCCTTTGCTACCCGACCGGGTAAATAAGTTTTGGCAAAATCGCGCGCTTTGTTAAGCTGTTCTTCACTTACATCCACGCAGCTGACCTGGTAACCGCATATTGCTGCCAGCATAGAAATCTGGTGTCCCATGTTACCGGCTCCGACCACACAAATCTTTTTAATATCATCAATCTTCATCAGCCAATTGATCCTCCTTTGCATTACTTGTTCGGTGTCTTAACATAAACTTACTTTATCTATTAATTCTGTGTTCAGAAATATTTCCCTTTTCTAATGATGAATATATTTTTCAGTTCTTGAGTTGGAATTTGGTTAGAGCAGCACTTTCCTGTTTACGCTAGGAATTAGAAATGATAGTATTTATAAAAAAGTGATGAAAGAAGTGAAAATGATGAAAACACCAACACGTGAAAAAGCTATGGCGCTATTGAAGAAGTACAACCAGAGCGATGCACTGGTAAAGCATGCCCTGGCAGTTGAAGCGGTTATGGGGCACTTTGCAGAAAGAATGGGCGCAGAAGACCCTGAAAAGTGGAGAATTATCGGTTTAATTCATGACCTGGACTATGAAAAATACCCCGAAGAGCACTGCCAGAAGACAAAAGAAATTTTAGAAGAAGAAGGCTGGCCGGAAGATTATATCAGGGCGGTTGTCAGTCACGGCTGGAAGATATGCTCCGATGTGGAACCTGTTGAAACTATGGAAAAGGTTCTCTACACCATAGACGAGCTTACCGGCTTGGTAGTAGCCACCGTGCTGATGAGGCCCAGCAAAAGCGTTCTTGATCTAAAAGTAAGCTCACTGAAAAAGAAATACAAGAATAAAAACTTCGCTGCCGGGGTAGATCGCCAGATAATTGAAGATGGGGCAGAGCTTCTTGGAATGGATCTGACAGAGATTATGGAAGAAACAATAAAAGCGATGCAGAACTCTGCAGATGAGCTGGGCTTAAGGGGAGAAATGTAAACCCGTCAGCGTATAAGGTTTATCAATGGCAAAATCCAGAGGTAATAGATTACCGGGATGAGCACAGCTGGAAGCAAATTAATGGTTTTTATTTTCTTAATCTCCAGCATTCCAAGCCCTATGCTCAGAATTAATATACCGCCAATTATTGATATTTCCCTTATTACCTGCTCTGTTAAAAATGGCTCCAGGAATCCGGCAAATACTATGATAGCGCCCTGGTAAACAAAAACTGCAGCTGCCGAAAATATGACCCCAATTCCCAGGGTAGTTGCCAGGACCATTGAAGTAACCCCGTCCAGTATTGACTTGGCAAATAGCATATCGTGGTTCCCCCGCAGGCCGCTTTCGAGGGAACCGATTATGGCCATTGAGCCAACACAAAAAATCAGGCTGGCTGTTACAAAACCCTGCGCTATATTATTATTTTCAGAACCAAACTTCTTTTGCAGCATCGCGCCGAAATTGTCAAGCGCCTTATCGATTGCCAGCATCTCGCCGATGATTCCACCAATAACCAGGCTGATGATAAAAAGAACCGCTTCGCTATCCGGGTCAAGCAATCCTCCGAGAGCTATCGTGGACCCGATTAATATAACAGAGAGTCCGATAGCCTGCATCATAATTTTTTTATACTTTTCTTTTAAACCCCTGTGAATCAACAATCCAAACAAACAGCCGACAATTATTGCTATGGCATTTACATAGTTACCAAGCATATAGCACCCCATATCCTCTACTGCGATTAATAGATTATATCAGTAACCGCTTTCTCCATTCAACTGCAATTTTTACCCGCCGCTTGCTCGGGTATGATCATGTTTTAAATGCCTTTACTTCAACCTCTTTCCGCGCTCTCTGCTCAACAATTTTAACTTTAGACACCTGGACCAAAACCACTCCGCCGAGAATAATCAAGGCAGCAATTATAGTCTGTGCTGTTACTATCTCGTTTAGAATCAGGTAGCCAAGAACAACTGCAACGACAGGATTTACATAGGCGTAAGTTCCGGCCTTGGCAGCAGGAAGCGCTTTAAGCATGTAATTAAAGGCGGTATAAGCAAGAATAGAACCGATAAAAATCAGGTAAAGCAGCGCTGCGATGCCTTCTGAGGATGCTTCCTCCAGGCTAATGCCGCCGAAGAAGGCTGCTGCCAGCAAGAACAAAACACCAGCTGCAAACATTTGAATCCCCACATTAGGCATCATCGAACCGCTAACGATCCTTCTTTTCAGGTAGATCGAAGCTATGGCCCAGTTTAATGAAGCTCCAAGAACCGCAAGCATGGCTGGAAATGTATGCCCGTCCAGGGTCAGGTGAGGCCTGAAAAGATAAACCACCCCCAAAAACCCTACAATTAGACCTACCCAGCCCAGACTGCCAATACGCTGCTCCCGGGGGACTATAACTTCTATCAGCGCCATGAACAGGGGGGTTGCGGCAAGAAGCAGGGCGGTAAGACCCGAATCTATCCACTGTTCCGCCCAGCATACCAGCCCATTACTTATAAACAACAGCATAATACCGGCGAAGGCAATTGTTTTATAATCATTAAGACAGTCAGGGAATTTCCATCCCATCAATTTGGAAGCCAAAAGAATAATTGAACCGGCTGTGAAAAAACGGACTCCCGCAAAAACTAAAAATGGCATGTCTGTCACGCCTACCCGAATTGCAAGATACGTGGAACCCCATACAATGCAGACAGTAAGATACGATAGAATTGCCAGGTATCTATTGTAAACCAAAAAATAGCCACCTTCCCAGATGATCCGCTTACCGTGCTTTCTATCTTCTGCATTATTCTACCACAAT
Organism: Syntrophomonadaceae bacterium; assembly: GCA_007131435.1. Lineage (GTDB taxonomy): Bacteria > Bacillota > Dethiobacteria > DTU022 > DTU022 > SLQM01. The sequence continues at coordinate 1,326 of SLQM01000048.1, read as the reverse complement.
GCTTTAAGCCATAAAATTGTTAATACAAATACAGTTATCTTTTTTTCTAACTGGTTACTAAACACTTCGTTCTACCACATAAGCTTTTCATTACACAATAATTGAAATGTATAAAAATGAGCACTTATGGAATATGTCTATGTGAAATAAAATGTGTTAGTTTTTCTATAATATTAAATATTGTCAGAAAACAATACGCTGAGGTTTATTAAAGATTTCATGAGGAGGTAAATCCGTCATGAGTTCTAATAAGAAACTGCAGATGGATTACAGTGAAAGGTTGGCGTGCAGTTCAGCTATCATAAAGAAAGCAAAAGAATTAGGAGCTTCTGTTGCCGGAATCTGCGATCTCACACAATTAAAAACAGCTCCATCATTTACACTTGCTCCAAAACTGCCACAGGCAGATGTGGGAAGTAGAGAAAGCAGTCTTGGACTTAAACCCGGCGAAGTCTTGTGGCCTAAAGATGCAAAAAGCGCATTAGTTATAGCGTATGAACATCCAAAAGACCAGCTAGAACTGGACTGGTGGTTTGGCAAGCATAACCCTCCGGGAAATAGGATTTTAGTTGATATTAATAAGGATCTATCCGCATGGGTAGAAGAAAACTACCCAATTAAGACATATCCCTGTCCCTACCATGTAGAAAAAGGCGGTATATTTTTAAAAGACTCGGCTTATCATGCCGGCCTTGGCTGCATTGGTAAAAACAATCTGTTTATAACCCCTGAATTTGGTCCCCGGGTTCGTTTAAGAGCTATGCTGTTTTCAGTTAAAATGCCATCATCTGGACCTAGCGCATTCGATCCATGCAAAGATTGTGAAAGTCCATGCTTGCAAAGCTGCCCGAGCAATGCATTTAATGAAGTTATTTATTCTGCTGCAACTATGGGGCAGGAAATACTGCCGGGCAGGACTGGCACTTATAGCAGGGAGAAGTGCAACAGCCAAATGGTAATAGATTCCGGCAATGCTCAGGAACAAAATGTTCCTGAAGTAAGCCATGAACCGGTTAAGGTTATTAAATACTGCCGTAATTGTGAGTTTTCATGCCCTGTTGGCAAATAAGTTTATACCCAACAAGGAGGTGAGTAATTTATAGTTAAACATCGCATTTAAAGGTTTTATTATTTCTTATCAGATCATTGCGTTACAAAAAAGTTAGGAGGAACCAAGGATGCTAAAGAAGTATCTGGGCGAGATTGATCCCGCGGTATTTTGGGTTTCGTTTATCGCGCTTATCGTTGCACTTATTTTTGGCGTTGTTGTACCGGAAAGATTAGCTGAGGCTTTAAATAACGCCCAATCATTCATTGTGACAAACT
>SLQM01000157.1 GCA_007131435.1 Syntrophomonadaceae bacterium | reverse complement strand
TCATCGACGGCAATGCTTAAAATATGCGCACCCTGGCGGATAGTATAATAGCCGCTTTTCAGCAGCAATGCTTTTAGCTCCCAGGAACCGCAGCAATTTAAAGTCTCCCCGGGCCGGGCTAACTCCTGTTTAACCTGCCTGGTTAAAGACATTTTCATGCAACCTCCTGTCAGCTTTTATCTATATCCCTGTGGCTTACTGAAATATTATAATGCGAACCGAGGGACCGGCCCAGTTCTTCGGACAGGACAACAGAGCGGTGCTTGCCGCCCGTGCAGCCTAGGGTTATAACCAGGCTGGTCTTACCTTCTTTAACATAGTAGGGGATAGAAAACTCAAGCAGATCTTTTACTTTTTCAAAATAGGCGGACGTTTCATTCCAGCGCCACAGGTATTCCTTTACCTGGTCATCTTCACCGGTAAGCGGCCGCAGGTGATCGACATAGTGAGGGTTCGGTAAAAAGCGGAGATCGAAAACAAGGTCTGCGTCCCGGGGCAAACCGTACTTGAAACCAAAGGATACGATCTGGATCTGCATATTTTTATCGCGCTGCCCGGGTTCATATAGTTCAACTATCCTGGCCTTCAGCTCCCAGGGTTTAAGATAGGATGTATCGATTTCCACGCTCGCTTTACCTCTCAATTCGCTAAGCGCTTCACGTTCTTGTTTAATCGCCTCCGGCAGGCTAATTTTCCCCAGGGGATGCCTGCGCCTGGTCTCCTTGTAGCGCTGGATCAGGATTTCATCTTCTGCCACCAGGAATAGAATCTCATAATCGATATTTCCAGTTTCCAGATCCTGCAGCGCTTCGAAAAGATCATCAAAGAATGCCGCTCCACGCATATCGCAAACCAGGGCGACTTTTTTATTTTCTGACTGGACAAAGAGCTCGGCAAACTTGGGGATCAGGGTGGGCGGCATATTGTCCACGCAGTAATAGCCGAGATCTTCAAAGCAGTTCAGGGCATGGCTCTTGCCGGCCCCTGATAGACCGGTAATCAATACAACACGCATGGCATCGGATTCGCTCATCATATCAAACCTCCACCATTTCAGTTAATTAGTTACGGAGATTCCAGCTAAGAAAGTATATATTTTTCTATAACTTCCGCCACGCCATCTTCAGTGTTTGAAGAGGTAACCAGGTCTGCGGCTTCAAGCAGTTCAGGCCGGGCATTGGCCACGGCAACACCAAGGCCTGCAAATATCAGCATGTCTAGATCGTTGTGACCGTCACCGAAGGCAATAATTTCTTCTGGCTTGATTCCTTTGCGCTCCGCAAGCCAGCCGAGGGTCTGGCCCTTGGTTGCCAGCCTGTCAGTGATTTCAAGAAAGTAGGGTCTTGATTGCAAAATAGACAGTCTATGCCCAAAGTTTTCTTTCAAGCCTGCTTCGACATCATCAAGCTTTCCGTCCCACCTGATTATACTCATCTTACTTGGATCAGATTTTGTCTTACTTAAATACCGACCCAGATCACCAACCTCCTCAAGTTCAATCTTGGCCAGTGACTGGTAATATTTAGAATACTCGTTTTCTCCGCTGATATAGAGGTTGTCATCAATGAAAAGGCTGACATGACAATCCTGCTTTTTTGCCTCTTCGGCTATTTCTATGGCCACGCTGTTGTTAAGCGGGCGGTGCAGCAGTATTTCACCGCTTTTAGCCCTCTTCAGCAGGGCTCCATGATAGTTAATGATATGGCTGTCTCCATCAATGCCGATATCTTCAAGGTAGCCGACACTGGTTTTAAACATGCGACCGGTGGCGATAACAAATATTACCCCTTTTTCCACGGCAGCCAGGATTGCTTCGCGGTTCCTGGCCGAAATATTAGAATGCTCATCAAGCAGCGTATCGTCAAGATCTGTTGCTATCATCTTGTAGCGCAATAAAATCACCTCGCATATAGTATAGCATAAAGCAAAACCGGGCTTACCGGTCCGCTTTCAATTCATCAATAATCGATGCTGCAAGTGCAGCTGTAATCCCTTTAACTTTAACCAGGGATTCCGGGTCAGCTTCCCTGATCTGGTCAATGCTGCCAAATTGGGCAAGCAGGGCTTTTCTCTTTGCCGGCCCAATTCCCGGTATTGTTTCCAGGCGCGACCTTGTATAACTTTTACCCCTTCTGCTGCGGTGACCGCTGACTGCAAAACGGTGAACTTCGTCACGAATCCGCTGCAAAAGCCTGAGCATGTTGTCATTTGCTGCAGGCCTCAGCGCCTGCGCCGCTCCGGCGATAAATACGTGATCCGGGTTCTTGGCCAGGGCAAGCAGGGGAACCTGCTGCAAAGGGGTACCGTGCAGCGCTTCGATAGCCGCGTTCAGCTGTCCCCTGCCCCCGTCAATGAGGATCATGTCAGGCCTCGGCCATCCTTTCTGGGCCGCCCTTCTTACAAGAACCTCCTGCAGGGCAGCATAGTCATCACTTTTAGCAGCGCTCCTGATATTGAAGCGCCGGTAATCCTGCCTGCTGGGCTCGCCGCTGACAAAGACAACCATGGCCCCCACTGTTTCAGTCCCCTGCAGGTGCGAGACATCATATCCTTCAATACGCTGTGGCCCTTCCGCAAGGTTCAATAACTGCGCCAGCTCTCTTAGCGGCTCTTCGCTGCTGCGCCTGCGCTGCTCATCATCGTCCTGCAGGCGCAGGAGACAGTTGCGCTGGGCAAGGTCGACAAGTTTTTTTAGTGAGCCGCGCCTGGGGCAGCGCAGTTTAACTTTTCGCCCGGCCCTGGCCTGCAGCCATTTAGTTAACAGTTCGTCTTCAGATGGTAAAGTGGAAATGACAATCTCTGGTGGCAGATCTTCCTGGCGGTTGTAGTAGTTTTTAATGAACGAGGCCATTACCTCTGCATCTTCAACATCATCTGCCCCTAGAAGGGGAAAATGGCTCTGTCTCAGCAATTTACCATCCCTGATTTGAAACAGCTGCACCGCAGCATGGCTGTTAAAGCGGTCCAGGGCCAGGACATCACGATTTACATTACTGGCAAGATCAAGCATTTTTTGCTGTTGGCCGGCCACCCTCTGCAGGGATTGCAGGCGATCGCGCATGGCTGCCGCTGTTTCAAACATCTCTTCACTTGCTGCTCTTTCCATGTCCCGGCGCAGCCTCTCTTCCAGCTCTCCATAACGGCCACGAAGGAACAGGACAACCTGGCTGACCAGCTTTTCATATTCTTCAGGCGCCACCTCTTCACTGCCAAGGCAGGGAGCAAGGCAGCGCTTCATCTGGTAATTGAGACATGGCCTTTCCCCGGTTGGCGATCCGTCCAGCGGCTGCCGGCAGCGGCGCAGGGGGAAAATTGAGTTCAGCAGGCGCATGGTTTCCTTTACTGCGCCAACATCGGTGTATGGCCCGAAACGGACCTCTTCCCTGTCAGGATGCAGCTTGTAGCGCAGCCTTTTCCCGCCTTTCTGTGAAAGGCGCAAAAGTTCCAGGCGCGGGTAGAGGTCGGCTGTCAGGATAAGGTACGGAAAGTCCTTGTCATCTTTCAGGTTTACATTATAGCGTGGCCGGTATTCCTTGATCAGGCTGCATTCCAGGATTAGCGCTTCAACTTCATTATCGGTAACGATGTAATCAATGTCGGCCAGCCTGGATTGCAGCGACCTGAGCCGCGGAGAAAGGGCTGTATTAATATTTTCAGTAAGGTAGGACCGGACCCGCTGGCGAATTGAGACAGCCTTTCCGACATAGATAACCCGGTCGTTTTTATCTTTCAGCAGGTAAACACCGGGCAAATCCGGAAATCGGCTTACCTTTTTTTTCAGTTCATCAAGCAAAGGTTCTACCTCCGGTTTATTTAAATGTGCTCCTGGTTTTGCCGGCCAGGTTATATTGTCGGGCTGTATATGACTAACCAGTAATTAGCACTTTTTTCAGCCACCCGCCGGTATAAGATTCAGGGCAGAGAGAAACCTCCTCCGGGGTCCCGGCAGTTACAACTTCTCCACCGCCGTCCCCTCCTTCCGGACCGAGGTCAATTAGGTAGTCAGCCCGTTTAAGAACCTCCAGGTTATGTTCAATAACCACAACTGTATTACCGCTCTCCACCAGCCGCTCCAGGATTAAAAGCAGTTTACTGATGTCATCCAGGTGCAGCCCAGTCGTTGGCTCATCTAAAATATAAAGGCTTCGTCCATTGCTGCGCCTGGAAAGTTCGGTAGCCAGTTTAACCCGCTGCGCTTCTCCGCCTGAAAGGGTAGTAGCAGGCTGCCCCAGCTGAATATAACCAAGCCCAACATCATATAGCAGTTGAAGTTTACGCTGCACCTTGGGGATGGCAGAGAAAAACTGAAGAGCTTCTTCAACATTCATAGCCAACACGTCGGCAATATTTTTCTCCTTGTAGCGGACTTCCAGGGTTTCCCGGTTATAACGTTTGCCCCGGCAGACCTCGCAGGGAACGTAAACATCGGGCAGGAAGTGCATTTCAATTCTCAGGATTCCATCACCACGGCATGCTTCGCATCTTCCACCCTTAACATTAAAACTGAAACGGCCGGGCCGGTAACCCCGGCGGCGCGATTCAGGGGTCTTAGAAAAGATTTCGCGAATACCGTCAAACAGCCCTGTATAAGTTGCCGCATTTGAACGCGGAGTGCGGCCGATAGGCGACTGGTCAATTAATATAACTTTATCCAGGTGCTCGACGCCTTCAAGCCCCCTGTGTTCTCCAGCCTGTTCCCGGGAGCGGTGAAGCTTGCGGGAAAGGCTTCGCGCCAGGATTTCATTAACCAGCGTGCTTTTCCCGGAACCCGAAACTCCTGCTACGCAGATCAACAGGCCAAGTGGAAATCCTACATCAATATTTTTGAGGTTATGTTCTTTTGCCCCCAGCACCCGCAGCCAGCGATCATTGGCCGGGCGGCGTTTTTCCGGAACAGCAACCGTTTTCCTGCCGGCCAGGTAATCGCCTGTCACAGAACTTGCAGCGTTTATTATATCTTCAAGTTTCCCCTGGGCAACTATTTCCCCGCCCCCCGATCCGGCACCCGGGCCGATATCAACAATGTGATCTGCGCTGCGAATGGTTTCCTCATCGTGCTCAACTACCAGGACTGTATTACCGAGGTCGCGCAGCGCCTTCAGGGTGGAAATGAGACGGGCATTATCGCGCTGGTGCAGGCCGATGCTCGGTTCATCCAGGATATAGATCACCCCGGTCAATCCTGAGCCGATCTGGGTGGCGAGCCTGATTCGCTGGGCTTCACCACCGGAAAGGGTTGCCGCAGCCCGGTCAAGGGTCAGGTACTGAAGACCCACGTTGCGCAAAAAATGCAGCCGTTCACTGATTTCCTTTAAAACCTGGCGGGCAATATGCTGCTCACGGTCGTTCAGCTTTAAACCTTCAAAATGCAGGGCTGCCTGTTCTACGGTCATGGCTGACACCCGGGAAATATTTAGCCCTCCCAGTAATACTGCCAGGCTGGAAGGCTTCAGGCGGCTTCCTTTGCATGTAGGGCAGGGCTTAACCTGCATGTACCTCTCCAGTTCAGCCCGTACATCTTCAGAAGTGGATGACGCGTAGCGCTTTTCAAGCAGCTTTAAAACACCGGGAAATTTCTTGCGGTAATGGCGAACCCGCCTGAACATATTAACGTAGCGGAAAGGGATCTTTTCAGGAGACCCGTAAAGTATTTTATCTTTTAAAATAGGATCAAGATCCTTGAAGGGAAGTTCAAGATCTGCGCCCCATTCTTTTGCAGCCGCTTCCAAAAACTGCTGGTAATAGTTTTGGCCGGACCAGGGATGAATTGCACCTTCACAGATTGACAGTTCAGGATAAGGAATAACCAGGTCGGCAGAAAATTCGGCCCTGGTTCCGAGCCCACTGCAATCGGGACAGGCTCCATAAGGGCTGTTGAAGGAAAATATTCGGGGACTGATCTCTTCAAAACTAAAACCGCACTCGGCGCAGGCAAAATTCTCACTGAACAGCAGCTCCGAACCGCCCACTTCTTCAATCAACACCAGGCCTTCACTCAGCTTAAGGGAAGTTTCCAGTGAATCGGCAAGGCGGGCCTGGATACCCTCCCTGATCACCAGGCGATCTACAATTACCTCAATATCATGTTTCTTCTGCTTATCAAGGGTTATGTCTTCTTCCAGCTCCCGCACCTCGCCGTCAACCCGCACCCTGACATAGCCCTTGCGGCGCAATTCTTCAAAGAGCTTTGAATACTCTCCCTTCCGGCTGCGCACCAGGGGAGCCATTACCTGGATCCTGGTCTCGGGTGGCAGGGTTATGATCTGGTCAACCATCTGCTGAATCGTCTGCTGGCTGATCTCCTTTTCGCAGGTTGGGCAATGCGGGTTGCCGATCCGGGCGTAAAGAAGACGGATATAATCATAAATTTCGGTTACCGTGCCCACCGTTGAGCGCGGGTTGCGTGAGGCGGTCTTCTGGTCGATCGATATGGCAGGCGATAAGCCTTCAATCTGATCCAGGTCAGGTTTATCCATCTGGCCCAGGAACTGGCGGGCATAAGCCGAAAGCGACTCCACGTAGCGCCTCTGACCTTCAGCGTATATGGTATCAAAAGCCAGGGAAGATTTCCCGGAACCGCTCAACCCGGTAAATACTATCAGCTGATTGCGGGGCAGGGACAAACTGATGTTTTTAAGGTTATGCTCCCTGGCTCCACTAATAATGATTTCGTCTTTCAACTAATTATCACTCCACTTTTTACCAGCGACCTCAAAGCTGCAGCAAAAACCTGAAAAGGGGCCACCTTTTTTTGAGGTAATCAAGCTGGTAAATATTTATTTTCGCTGCGCAGCCTGAAATAAAGACCGTTCCCGTTTCAGGTTCGTCCCCATTTCAGGTTTCCCCGATTCAGGGTCGAGGTTTTTGGTTAGTTTTTTCGTTCCAGTTCGAAAATCATGTCGCGCAGTTCAGCTGCTCTTTCGAAAGCCAGCTCTTTAGAAGCGGCAGTCATTTCCCTGCGCAGCTTTTTGATCAATTTCAGCCTTTTCCCGGCTTCCATCTCTTTTAAATCTTCCTCAATATAGCGTTCTTCCTCTTCGGCAACCATGGTTGCGCCAATCAGGGCGCGGATCGGCTTTACTATCGTCTGCGGTATAATGCTGTGTTCCCTGTTAAAATCGATCTGTTTTTCGCGGCGGCGGTCAGTTTCTTCTATAGCCCGGCGCATAGAAGGAGTAACCTGGTCTGCATACATGATTACCCTGCCTTCCGTGTTGCGGGCCGTGCGTCCGATAGTCTGGATCAAAGAACGCTCCGATCTTAAAAAGCCCTCCTTGTCAGCATCAAGAATAGCCACCATGGTTACCTCGGGCAGGTCAAGCCCTTCGCGCAGCAGGTTTATACCGATTAAAACATCGAATTCGCCCAGGCGCAGGCCCCTGATGATGGACATCCTCTCCAATGCACCTATGTCGGAATGCATGTAGCGCACTTTCAAGCCCATATTGCGGTAATACTCGGTAAGGTCCTCGGCCATGCGCTTGGTCATCGTTGTTACAAGCACCCGCTGCCCCGCATCCGCCCTGGCCCTGATTTCCCCGTAAAGATCATCTACCTGGCCTTCTGCCGGACGAACTTCCACTTCCGGGTCTACGAGCCCTGTAGGCCTGATGATCTGTTCAACAACCTGTGAGCTGTGCTCAAGCTCCCAGGGACCCGGCGTAGCCGATACCAGAATAGCCTGTTCAACCAGGCTTTCAAATTCTTCAAAACGCAGGGGCCGGTTATCCAGGGCTGAAGGCAGCCTGAAGCCGTGCTCGACGAGGGTGCTTTTCCGTGAATAATCCCCGCGGTACATACCGTTGATCTGGGGAATGGTGATGTGCGACTCGTCAATGACCATCAGCATGTCTCCTGGGAAATAATCAAGCAGCGTTGCCGGGCGGCTTCCTCCCGGGCGGCCGTCCAGGTGGCGCGAGTAATTTTCAATTCCGCTGCAAAACCCGATTTCCTGCATCATCTCCAGGTCAAAATTAACCCTCTGCTCAAGGCGCTGCGCTTCCAGCAGCTTGTTTTCTCTCCTAAAATAGGCTAACCGCTCCTGAAGTTCCGCTTCAATATCGCCTATAGCCCTTTGAAGCTGATCAGGGGCCGTTACATAGTGAGTAGCCGGAAAGATAGCCACGTGGTTGCGTTCTCCCGTAACCTTACCGCTGACCAGGTCAATCTCGCGGATCCTCTCAATTTCATCTCCAAAAAGCTCTATCCGCAGCGCCGCTTCGGAAAAGGATGCCGGGATAATCTCCAACACATCTCCCCTTACCCTGAAGGTTCCGCGGTGAAAATCGATTTCATTGCGCTGGTAGTGTATATCAACCAGGCGCCCTATGATCTGATCCCTGCCCATCATGCTTCCAGTGCGCAGCGAAAGAACCTGGTCCATATATTCCGCAGGCGATCCCAGGCCGTAAATACAGGAAACTG
>SLQM01000174.1 GCA_007131435.1 Syntrophomonadaceae bacterium | reverse complement strand
GCAAAGATGCTCTTCACGCCATGGCAGAGATAATCCTCTACCTGCACCGGGAGCTGGACAAGCTTGATCCCAGTTTGGTCTACACTACCGGCGAATTCAGCGGTGCCCCCAATGTGCACACTGTAATCCCCGATAATGTTCGCATTACCCTGGACTCGCGCCACCAGGATCCGGAAGTTATAAAGCAAGTTGTCAGGGTCATTGAATCCATCCCTGCTGAGGTGCATGGCTGTCCTGTTAATTACAGGGAGCAGTGGTCCAGGCAAACCGTTGATTTTACCACCGATATGGTAGGGCTGGTTGAAGAAAGTGTCAAAAGCTTAGGTTACCCCTATAAGCGCATGTACAGCGGGGCCGGACATGATGCCCAGTTTATTGCCGATCTGGTACCTTCAACCATGCTATTTGTGCCAAGCCAGAGCGGTTATAGCCACTGTGAACAGGAATGCACTCCAATTGAACAGTGCTGGAAGGGAGCCAATGTTTTACTGCACAGCATTTTAACCCTTGACAGTAAATAGCAATGGTAAAAAACAGGCAGGATAAAAAACGTTTCTCTATTTATAGAGTGGGTATAAAAAGGCTGCTGATTATTATACTTGTGCCTGCAGCCTTCTTAACAGCTATATATTACCTTTTTGCCGGGCAAGCGGCCCCGGATTTGCCTCCGGCGAACGAACCGCAGGCAGGTACTGCTCCAGTGGTAATGGTTTGGGAGTACGCGGCTATTAATGCTGACCCACATTCAATCGGGCCCATGTCTCCGGTTAACACGGTGTCACCAACCTGGCTGCACATCGTAGATGAGGCCGGCACGATTGAGAATAATATTGACCGTGCCTACCTGGAATGGGCAAGGGAGCGGGGCTATGATATATGGGTTCTGGTGACTAACTCTTTTGATCCCCAGGTTACGGCAGCCATACTCAGCAGCGATCAGGTCCGGGCTGCAGTAGTCGATGAGCTAATTGATCTAACCCTGGAATACGGACTTGATGGAATTAATATTGACTTTGAAAATTTCCATGCTGATTACCGGGATTATTTTACACTTTTTATCAGCGAACTGGGTGAGCGCTGCCGCCGGGAAGGTCTTATCCTGTCAGTTGACGTGACAATGATCTCTTCATCCGAATACTGGAGCCTTGGTTATGACCGGGCTGCCCTGGCAGCAGAGGCCGACTATATTGTAGTGATGGCCTATGATGAAAACTGGAGCGCTTCGCCGGTTGCCGGATCTGTTGCATCGCTTCCCTGGGTTGAGCAGGGCCTGCAGCGGATACTACAGGAAGTTCCTCCCGGGCAGGTGATCTTAGGGGTTCCTTTTTACACCAGGTTATGGGAAATGGAGCGGGTTGATGAAACCTGGCAGGTTTTAAACAGCTGGTCTTACTCCATGCACCGGGCTAAAAATATTATTGAAGAAAATGAAGCTGTAATTAAATGGGATGATAGTGCTATGCAGCATACTGCCAGCTTTACCCGCGATGGGCTTGACTATGTGATGTGGCTTGAAGATACCACATCCATGAGTTACCGCCTTGAGCTGGTTAACCGCTACGAGTTGGCAGGCTTAGCTGCCTGGAGACGGGGCCTGGAGAGCGAAGATATTTGGATTCTAATCGAAGACTGGCTTGATTTATCGTATTAAGTTAAATCCAGAAAAATTACCAGGCGCTTTGCATTTTACATGGTGATGCACATATTTAAGAAGTAAGGAGGGGCACGAAATATGAAAAGTAAATATGACTTGATAGTTATTGGTGGAGGAACAGCTGGCTCAGTTGTTATGCACCGGGCTGCCGCAAAAGGCTTGAAGGTGGCTGTAATAGAGGCTGAGCAGATTGGCGGAACATGTGTTAACGTGGGCTGCATACCTTCAAAGATTCTTATTCATACTGCCCGGATCATGGCGCTGGTAAAAGGCTCTGCTGAATTTGGCATACATTCTTCAGAACCGCAGGCAGATTGGCCTGCAGTTCTAAAGCGCAAAGGCCAAATTGTAGGCAAGATGCGTGATGGCGGATACAGGAGTATTTTAGGAAATGAGAATATTACCCTTTTTGAAGGGGAAGCTTCTTTTGCCGGACCGGGACATCTCAGGGTTAACGGTGAGACGATCTACACAGGGAAAATAATAATTGCTGCAGGGGCAAGGCCTGCGATACCTGATTTGCCTGGGCTTGCCGATCTTGATTACCTGACATCTACTTCAATAATGGAGATGGAGAAGCTGCCCGAAAGCCTGCTAATTATTGGCGGTGGTATAATCGCCCTGGAATTTTCCCAGTTATTTGCCCGCCTTGGTGTGCAGGTCACTATCCTGCAGCGCAACAGGCGGCTTGTACCAAAAATGGAAGAAGATATTTCCGCTGAGATACAAAAGATTTTACTGGAAGAGGGAGTTAATGTAATAACAGGAGTAGAGATAAAATCGGCAGGCCGCGATGAAAAAGGTATATATGTCCTTGAAGAAAGCAGCGGCAGGTTATTGCGTTACCAGGCGGAAAAGCTGCTTGTTGCTGCCGGAAGAACCCCCAACAGCGATCGCTTAGCCCTTCAATCAGTCGGTGTAGATGTTGATAAAAAGGGCTATATCAAGGTCGACTCATCCTTTAAAACCAGTGCCAGGGATATCTGGGCTGCAGGTGACATTACCGGAGGGCCCATGTTCACCCATAAAGCCTGGCATGATGGTTTCTTATTAGCCAGTCACCTGCTGGACGGGCAGCAGGTGAAAAGCGAAGGGCGGCTTGTACCTGTTGCTGTATTTACTGATCCAGAAATTGCAGTTGTGGGCCTGGGAGAGCAGGAGGCAAAAGATGCCGGGTTCGATGTCGAGATTAAGAAATATCATTTCGAAGACCACGGGCGTAACATGGTTGACGGCAAGTTAAAAGGTTTTATTAAACTGGTTGTAGAGCAGGACAGCGGCAAACTGCTTGGAGCACACCTGATCGGCTCAGAGGCTGCAGAACTGCTCCATGAATTGATTGCTGTAATCCGCTTTGAGGGGAAGATAACAGACCTGCAGGACATGATGCATATCCACCCCACCCTGGCTGAAGCGATCAACAGCGCTTCATTTAAATAATAAGACCTGTCAGGTTGTTATTAGCTTTTTTTCCAAACGTCCGATGCGGTAGTGCTGGATTAGTTCAATTATGCTAGCGTTAAACAGGGGATTTTCTTTAAAATAATAGAGGTGGCTATGGCAGTGACAGTCTGAGCAGCCGAAACCCATGACAGCTTCCCCCCCAGCACCGTTAACTCCGGCGGCCAGTTCGCATTCCAGCCTGTCGCCTGTAATGATTGGAACAGCAGTGATAGTTGACGCCTCAGCTGAAAGGTAGTCAATATGCCATCTTTTCTTTTTCCTTTTTCGCTTATGGCGGGCAATTCTTTTACTCAAAGTGTTCATGGCAGAACCTACATAGACATAATAGCCCTGTTTGAAAGTCATTCCTCCCAGGTTTCCCACGGTCAGGGTTTTATCGCCATTGACATTTATAAGCAGGAGGTAAACTCCCCGGTCCAGCAGCTCGTTTTGCAGGAACTCTAAAGGTATAGTTACAGGACGAACGGACGAGATTTTAGAAAAATTTGGTTCAAACCCGAGGGCAACGGCCTGCAGTTCTACATCACTTCTAACATCAACAAAGGTTTGGGCAAAAAAATAGTCAATGTGGTAGGCAGGCATAAAATAACTGACCCCCGGGTTCATTACAACAAAAAGGCAGCCCGTTTTGATACCTTTACCGACAATTTCCTGGAGCATTTTAAGGTGATTTGCGCCCCTGCCTGTTACAGCGTCGGGAAACATTGCTACCTTTCCATCAAAAAGAGTATTGCTCTTGATTTCCAGGTAATATGGCTCTCCCGTATTCATGTTTTCGAGCAGCAGGTCGAAGCGGTGCCTGCCATAGGCCGGTTCTTCTTTTACTACCCGGTAGCTTTGAAAAGCCGGAAGTTTTCCATCGTCGATCAAACTGCGCACAACCTTGTTGGTCAGGTGTGTATGAAGCAGTATATCCTGGCCTTCTTTACGGCAGGCCAGCACGGTGTAAGGGATTTTACCTTTTGAAAGGTCAGGGCTGAGCAGCAGTTCAGTGCCGGGGAGCATTAACTCCCAGAGGCGCCCCGGGTTGGCGAGGTAAGCTTCTTTTACCTGCCCTTCAATGTCAACCCGGACCACGAAACGGTTGATCCGTTCAATCAGTTTCCCGCGGATTTTTGTATAATCAAATGGATAGTTCAGCATAAATAAAGTATCCATTGCATTTAGCCTTAAGTCAAGCCTTAAGCTGCTATGGTTTAAGAGCGTTTTATATGCTACGATTGTATAAATAGTATTCCGGTTAAGCTGAACTCGTTAGTGAGGGTACATTTATGACTGAGATTAAAGGCAGCGTTGCCCTGATCGGCTCTGGAGAGTTATCAGCAACAATGGTTGAGACACACAAGTCCCTGCTATCCAAATCCGGACCCAGGGGCAAAGCGTTTTTTCTTGACACCCCGGCCGGTTTCCAGGAGAATGCAGATTTAATTTCCCAGCGTGCTGTGCAGTTTTTCAGGCAGCAGGTGCAGCAGGAAATGGATATTGCTTCTTTTAAATCGGCAGTCAAAGCAACTTCGCCCGATGGCGAAGCGCTATTCCGGACGTTAAGTGAAGCCCGGTATGTTTTGATCGGTCCGGGAAGCCCGACCTACACGGTCAGGCAGTTGAAAGAAACCCCGATCCCTGCCCTTTTTTCTGCGATGATCACCAGGGGGGGTACTCTTGTCGTAGCCAGCGCTGCAGCTCTTACAGTGGGCACACACACCCTGCCGGTATATGAAATATACAAGGTAGGGCAAGATCTGCACTGGATAGAAGGGTTAAATATCCTGGGATTGCTGGGCCTAGATGCAGTTGTTATACCGCATTGGAATAATGCTGAAGGCGGCAATCATGATACCCGCTTCTGCTACATGGGTGAAAAGCGTTTCAGGAGCTTAGAGAATATGCTCCCCGGGGGTAGAACTATTATTGGGCTTGACGAACATACGGCCTGCATCCTTGATTTTTCTACGCGCACAGCTGTAGTGGAAGGTTTGGGCAATGTTACGGTCAGGTGCAAGGGTGAGGAACAGCTTTTTTCACGGGGAGACAGAATTTCTTTCGAACAGCTGTTATGTGTTGCAGGTTCACCAGGAGACGGAACAGGCAAAATCTTTAAAAGTGATGGTAAAAGCAGTGCTGAAACAGTTCAGCCTGCTGCGGAAGAGGTTGAAGGGGACAGGACATTCTGGAAAAGCATGCATGCTGTTGAAGCTGCATTTCACAGGGCACTTGATAACCGCGATTCTGCCGGAATGGTTAACCAGCTGCTGGAAGCGGACAGGTTGTTGTGGCAGGCTCAGCTTGACCTGGAAAACCCCGAATTTGTATCACAGGGCCGGGAACTGTTTCGTGAGCTGATCGTTCTTGCCGGAACAGGGATCGACCAGGTTGCCAATCAAATCCCGGACAAATTCAATAGCCTGGTTGACAGCATAGCAGCATTGCGGGAAGAATACCGCCGGGAGGAAAAATGGGCTGATGCCGATCTGATTCGCAGCATCCTTCAAGATGCAGGTGTAGTCCTGGAAGACACTCAAGAGGGGCCCCGCTGGTATCTCAAATAAAAGGGGGGATAGTTATTTACCCCCCCCTCAAAAGAAAAACTCGCAGCAGCTGTAAAATAAGGTTTACTCTTCTCCCGCTGCTTTCATCCTGCGGATAAAAATTGCCCTGTAGATGAACCAGAATGCCGTCAGGGCAATTAAATAGACGAAAACCAGGCCTATTGTTTCTAAGGCTGCCGGTATGGTCCGCCCGGCCACGTAACCGATGGCTGGCATATTAGCCATCAGCAGGATCGGAATCGCCGTAAACAAGGCCACCCCTCCTGCATAAACCAGGTCTTCTGCCACTGGTGTTTCAAAGTGTGGATCAAGAACCCGCAGCAGCGCCAGGCCGGATGCTACTGTTCCTGTTACCAGGCCGAAGGAGGAGACAAGCCTTTCAAATTTATAATCCATCTGCATGCGGTTAACCAGGAAAAAGACAACAGCCAGGGTAACAAGCCCTCCGAGAGTTGAAAGCATGATAATTTCCAGCCAGTAAAGCCGGATCATTTCCAGCGATATGGCGGTTATTGCGGCAGTAATCATAAAATCAATAAATGTTCCTCCCAGGCGGGTCATCAGACCGTGATCAATTACGTAATCCACTTTTATCTTTTCCATGATCCATCGAGCCACAAGGGCAAATAGAATACCAAAGATATAGCCAAAACCGCCAATCAGGGCAGAGAGGTTTTCCCCGAAGTCTCCAAAACCCTCAAGAAAAGCGAGGAAGTTGCTGAGGAAGAGGTAGGCGAGCAGCAGCACTGTGCCGACCAGGGCCAGCTGCAGGGCCAGGGACTCAATCGCCTCCTGGGCTGTCACAAGCA
The DNA here is from genome assembly GCA_007131435.1 of Syntrophomonadaceae bacterium. Classification (GTDB taxonomy): domain Bacteria; phylum Bacillota; class Dethiobacteria; order DTU022; family DTU022; genus SLQM01. Next base: position 19,553 of record SLQM01000174.1, on the reverse strand, counting down.
TACCGGCCGATTTCTTTTCCTCGCCCGGTTTGACTATGCCCCTGAAAACGGATGGTGGAATCTGATCATAACCTTTGAATATGGCTGTTTTGTTGCGCCTGACTCCCCAGTTAATGAGAATCATGCCCAGGATATAAGCCCAGACAAACCCTAGCGCGCCAAAGGTTAATCCTACCTGGGCACCCCCGATAAAGCCCATGCCTTCCCAGTTCAGGCCGAAGCTATAGGCTACACCGGGGTTATTGCCGAAACCCATTACCAGGTGCAGGCCGAAGGCGGGAAAGAGATCGGGGAAATAAGTAAGAATTAGGATAATGGCAAAAGCCATGCCTAAAATACCCTGTACCGCATAGGTCTGGCAGTGAATAACCATGGTGGTCAGGGTGCCGTAGCTGCGCTTAACTTTTGAACCGCGCAGCCCCATGGCGATAAAGGCAAGGGTAAGCAGGTGATACACATAATCGCCCATCTGGTTGGGGTCGATTACCCTGAAGATATATTGGCCGAAGAGGATACCGAAAAATCCGGCCAGGATACTGTTCGGGATCAGGTATTTTTGCAGGAAAGTAATTTTGCTTCTAAGGAAAGTTGCCAGGATTAGAAACACACTGAGGTAACAAAATATGAGCACAGGTTCCCAGTTAACTCCAGCCATACTTTTTCCTCCTTGATCATTCCCAAGATTTATTAACAAGAATATTTATACTTGCCAGTATTCTCTATTAATTTGAATTTCCCTTCACCGCGGTAAGGGTATATAAAAATATTTATAGCACTTAATAGGAACATGCCAATTTTTGAATTTATTTATTTTTTACCATGCAGGCAAATAAGGTTAAGGTGGAGAAAAGGTAGAATCAATCATCTGATTTGTCAGGGAGTGTTTAAACTGGGCAGGCCTTTATGGCACAGAAAACTGCTTATTAAAATGTGGCCAGGACGCTACTTTTTAGCGATGTTGACTAAATGGCCAGTAATTGGATGGCTGATGAAAAAAATTCTCTTTGAAGGGGATTACCTGACTTTCCTTCCCAGTGAAGATGCATTAAAAAAGAATGAAAAGATAGCCTTGCCTGGTGTAGTGGTCGATCACTTTATAGAAAAATCAAGTTATCGGTTTTTGATGGATGCCTGTATTTGCCGGGATGCAAGCAGTTGTGAAAAATATCCCGTTGATCTAGGCTGCCTTTTTATGGGTGAAGCGGCCCGTAATATTAATCCCTCTCTTGGCCGTTCAATCAGTGTTGCTGAAGCGAAAGAACTGCAGCGCAGATCGGAAAAAGCAGGGCTGATAAACCTGGTCGGAAAAAACCGTTTGGATAAAATATGGCTGGGAGTTGACCCTGTAGAACGTCTGCTTACAGTATGTCACTGCTGTGAATGCTGTTGCCTGTGGAAGATGACAACTGTCCTTTCAGATCCGATTGCGGACATGCTGCATAAGATGGACGGGGTTGAGGTTAAAATCAGTGGCGCCTGTAGGGGTTGTGGGACCTGTTTAGAACATTGTTTCCTTGGGGCCATTTCTTTAGAAAATGAAAAAGCCTCGATAAACGAAGAAATGTGCCGCGGTTGCGGTCGTTGCGTGTTAATTTGCCCCCGGGAGGCAATTGAGCTTACCTTTAATCAAAGCGATTATTTTATAAAGTGTCTTGAATTAATTGGCAAAGTGGAAGAAATAGTTGATGTGAGCTGAAAAATGAGATAGGAGGTTGTATTGATGCAGGTAAAAAAAATTATGGTAGTCGGGGCAGGGCAGATGGGAGGCGGCATTGCCCAGGTATGCGCCCAGGCAGGTTACCCTGTTGTATTAAGGGATATTGAAGAAAGTTTTGTCGAAAAAGGGCTAGCAGTAATTGAGAATAACCTGCAAAGGAGTGTTGATAAAGGCAGGCTTACCGAAGAAGATAAAGCTGCTGTGTTTGGACGCATCCGGGGGACAGTCAATCTGGAAGATGGGGCCGATGCCGATATTGTTATTGAAGCAATTGTAGAGAATATGGAAGTTAAGGAAGAACTTTTTAAAGCGCTTGATAAAATATGCCCCCCGCATACGATACTAGCCAGCAACACTTCTTCACTTCCGATCACTTCGATTGCTGCTGTTACTTCACGTCCGGAAAAAGTAATCGGTATGCATTTTATGAACCCCGTGCCGGTTATGAAACTTGTTGAAATAATTCGCGGCCTGGCTACATCAGATCAGACTTATGCTGTTATAGAGGAATTAACAAAAGGTCTGGAAAAGGTTCCCGTGGAGGTAAATGATTTTCCCGGTTTTGTATCAAACAGGGTGCTGCTGCCGATGATTAATGAGGCTGTTTACTGCCTGATGGAGGGGGTGGCGCAGCCAGAGGCTATTGACAGTGTAATGAAACTGGGCATGAATCATCCCATGGGCCCGCTTGAACTGGCTGACCTGATTGGCCTTGATACCTGCCTTTCGATCATGGAAGTGCTGCATGAAGGGCTCGGTGATTCTAAATATCGCCCCTGTCCGTTGCTCAGGAAATATGTTTCAGCGGGATGGCTTGGCCGTAAAACGGGAAGAGGCTTCTATAATTACCAGTAAATATTGCCCCGGTCTTTTTAGCAAAGGTTAAGAAATTAATATGGGGCCATTACATGGCCCCATACCCGATTAAACAAGATCACGCTTATTCAGCACTTTTGCCCCGAAAGGTATAATTGCCAGCTGAGCCAGCTTGAAATGCTGCAGGCCGAAAGGGATACCGATAATTGTTATACAGAAAACAGCGCCTATAATAAGATGTGCAATACATAGTTCCCAGCCCAGGATTAAAATCCAGAGGATATTGCCCAGCAATCCACCAAAGCCAAATTCTCCCGATCTGATTTGGCGGCCAAATGGCCAAAGCACAAACCCGGCAAACTTGAAACACTGCAGGCCGAAAGGGATACCGATAATTGTCAGGCAGACCAACAGCCCTGCAATTGCCCAAAATATGGCAAGTAGTATCCCGCCAAGTATAAGCCATAATATATTACCGATAATGCTCACTTTTATTCACCCCGGATCAAGTATAAGTTTTTGAATTGCTGAATCAATATCTGGCAGTTAAAAAGAAACACAAAAGCCACTAAGGGTTTTTTGTTCATTTCTATACTCCCCGATATTAAAATCGTTTGCCTTCAGTTTTCATATATTATATGATCTATCCAGACTAATGTCATTTGTTTCTTAACGGATAACTGCTATTCGGAGGTGCAATATGAACAAGGTATTTTCTTTTAAAGTACCTGCAAATGAAACTCCTTTAAGCTATGCTCCCGGCTCACCTGAGAAAAGAGAGCTGAAAGCCTGGCTGGAAGAGTTCAAAAAAAATCCAATAGAGATACCCCTGATCATCGGCGGCGAAGAAATTAAAACAGGGGATACAGGAGAGGTAAGGGCGCCCCATGATCACAATTTGTTCCTGGGCCGTTATCATAAAGCCGGCCCAAAGGAAGTCAAGATGGCCATTGATGCCGCCAGGGCAGCTAAGCAAAGTTGGCAGAAAATGTCCTGGGAGAAAAGGGCTTTTATTTTCAGAGAAGCTGCAGCGCGCCTGGCAGGAGCTTACCGGCAGATCCTTAATGCTGCAACAATGCTTGGCCAGGGTAAAAACGCATACCAGGCAGAGATAGAGGCTGCCTGCGAGTTAATTGACATGCTGCAGTTTAATACACACTTCATGGGCAGGATTTACAGGGATCAACCCATATCTACCCGCGAACATATCAACAGTATGGAATACCGGCCGCTGGAAGGCTTTGTTGTAGCAATTTCTCCCTTCAACTTTACTTGTATCGGGGCCAACCTTGCAACCGCGCCGGCCATGATGGGCAACGTCGTGCTCTGGAAACCGGCTTCCAGTGCGGTATATTCAAATTATTACGTGATGAAGCTGCTCATGGAAAGCGGCCTGCCCCCGGGGGTTATAAACTTTCTGCCTGCATCTGGTGCTGATGTGGGGGACTTGTTTTTCGAAAAAGCAGATATGGCTGCAGTGCACTTTACAGGTTCGGCAGCGACTCTTAAACATATCTGGAAAAAAGTGGGGGAAAATATTGAAAAGTACTGCTCCTATCCCCGTATTATCGGTGAGGCTGGCGGCAAAGGCTTTGTGATGGTTCATTCATCGGCCGATCCGGATGAGCTGGTTACTGCACTAATCAGGGGAGCATTTGAATACCAGGGCCAGAAATGCTCGGCTGCCAGCAGGGCTTATATACCTGAAAGCCTTTGGTCTGAAATGGGAGAGGCATTTTTACAGCAGGTTAAAGATTTAAAGGTTGGCCCGGTCGAGGATTTCAGGAATTTTATCAACCCGGTAATTGACAGAAAAGCGTTTGACAAAATTACTGGATATATTGATCATGCTGCAGGGTCTGATGAAGCCGAAATAATCGCCGGTGGCAGCTATGATGACAGTAAAGGCTTTTATATCTATCCGACAGTGATTAAAACCACCAATCCGCACTTTAAGACAATGGAGGAAGAAATTTTCGGGCCAGTCTTAACGGTATACACATATCCTGATGACCTTTATCGGGAAACATTGGAGCTTTGTAACAAGACATCGCCATATGCTCTAACAGGAGCGATATTTGCCAAGGAGCGGGAAGCAATTATCCTAGCCGAAGAAATACTGACCTATGCAGCCGGTAACTTCTACATTAATGACAAACCGACAGCAGCGGTGATCGGCCAGCAGCCCTTCGGCGGCTCACGGGCTTCAGGGACGAATGATAAGGCAGGGTCGATTTTAAATATGATCCGCTGGACTACACCCAGGAGCATCAAGCAGAATCTTAACCCCCCTGTCGATTATCATTACCCATTTCTCGACGAAGAGTAGATTCAGTGTTGAAAGGAGAAAAAGCGTGAATTTATTTCTGGAAGGGGAAAGAATTGGCCTGCGCACAATCAAAAAAAGCGACCTGGAGTACCTGGAAGTTCTATTTTCCGACAGGGAAACTGCTGCTCTGATTGGTGAAATTTACCCCATGACCGAAAAGAATCTTCAAGATTTTTATGATAAGTGCCAGGATGAAAAAGATCGCATCTGGTTTGTTATAGTGGATAAGAAAAGCGGTAAAATAATTGGTGAAACCGGATTTTTGAGGATTTTCATGCCCTGGCGCAGAGCTGATTTCAGCCTTATAATCTGGGATAAGGATTTTCACGGTGAAGGATATGGAGAGGAAACTGCCCGGTTGATGCTCGATTATGGTTTTAACACCCTTAACCTTCACCGTTTAGCTGTTGGGGTTGTAGGTATAAATAGAGCGGCGCTAAAGTTTTGGAAAAAGATTGGTTTTGTTGAAGAAGGGCGTGAAATAGAAGGCTTTTTCCTTGAAGGGGCCTATTCTGATTTTGTCATGCTGTCTCTTTTAGAAAGTAATTATCGGGAAATAAAATTTAAATGTAATAGCCGGCAATTTAAAAAGCATAGGAGCAGTTGATGAAAAACAGCGTTGAAGTTATAGATAAAGCACAAGTAAAAATAGGTTACCTGCAGATAGTCACAGCTGCCCTGATCTGGGGAACTTACGGCCTGTTTGTCCGGCATCTTGACTATTCTCCTGAATATATCCTCTTTTATCGTTTTCTGTTTGGCTTTTCCGGGATCTTTATTTTTTCATTGGTCCGTAACGGTTTTGAATCGCTAAAACCGGCCCTGGTTCACTGGAAGTGGCTGCTTTTACCGGCTGTTTTAACCTGTCTTTCCTGGCTCGCCTACACCTATGCCATTATGTTAACCAGTGTGGCCAATGCTGCATTTTTAATTTATACAGCACCGGTTTTTACAGTTATATTTGCCCCCATTATCCTGAAAGAGAGCCTTGAAAAAAGAACTATACTGGCCCTTGTTATTTCCCTGGTTGGAACAGGAGCCCTGATGGGTTACAGCAGTTTGTCTGTTGCCGGGCCCAATGTTCTTGGGGATTTGATTGCCCTTTTTGGCGGAATGACTTACGGCTTTTTGGCCCTGCTGTTGAAAAAAATGCCTGCCGGTGTTCTTGGACTTCCGTCGAATGTAGTATTATCGGGGTTTGTTGCTATAACTTTGCTTCCGTTCGTTCTCTTTACTATGACCCCATTTAGCTGGAGCGGTATTCTGATACTTATGGCGCTCGGCCTTTTTCAGCAGGCTTTTGGTGCGTCAATGTTCCACCTGGGGTTGAAAAAAGTAAAAGCGCAGCATGCCGGAATATTAACTTATGTTGAACCGTTAGCTGCAACAGTGATGGCAGCGCTTTTTCTTTACGAGGGCATTACCTGGGGCTCACTGGTTGGGGGATTACTGATTATTTCAGGCGGGCTCCTGGTAGTTCTGAAGAAGGATGCTGAAGCGTCTCCACTGGCGGTAAAGGCTGGAAAATAATTATATAAACCTGACTTTTTGAAGCCTTAGCTGTTGCAATGATCTGTTATAATTAATGTATAGGAATCCTGAAAGGGAGTGAAGTTAAGATGAGGCGTTTTCAGTGGTTTTCTTACATATTAGTTCTAATCTTGATGATATCGCTATCCACAGTCAGTTATGCAAGCGGTTCCATGATACAGCAGGGCAGCAGCACTTCACAGGGGACCGTTCAAAGATATATAGATATCAGCAGCCCCCATTCAGGTGCATATGTATTTGAGAATTCAAAAGTTGTCGGAACAGCAACGGTAACTGAGTCTTTTAGCATGGGAAACCTGCCACCTGGTTCTGATTCAGGCAGCAGTTCTGCAATAGATGCCGAGTTTGATTTTATCGGAAGCGGCTCTGGAAGCAGCACCGGATCGGGAACCGGAAGAAGCACCACTGTGCTGGGCGAGAGCATAGAGGAACAGAAAGTAAGTGTCGCAATCAATGCTGATTTTGGCTTGTCTAAAAAACCGGGCTGGTATGACCTGTTTTAATTTTCAGGTAAGGCAGCGTTTATTAAAAGAATGAGCGAATATCCTCCGGCTTAAGATTAACTGCCGGAGGATTTATTTTCCCACTTTCTTCCTGCCAACTCTCCCTGCCAGCACAACCGGATCGTAAACCGGTGAAAAAGGTGGGGCGTAGGCCAGGTCAAGCTGAAAAATATCTTCAAGAGTCATCCTGGCAGTTATAGCAGTTGCATAGGTATCGATCCTTTTTGCCGCATCAGCAGGCCCTGCAAGCTGCGCGCCCAGAAGGCGGCCATCCCGCATGTCAGCAATAAGCAAACTGGTTAACTGGCCCGATCCCGGGTAGTAGTGAGCCCTCGAGCCCGATGTAACAGCAATTTTTTTTGCCCTGAAGCCGTTTTCTTCAGCTTCATCTAAAGTCAGGCCGGTGCGGGCCAAACCGAGGTTGAAAAATTTAGTGATAGCTGTGCCCAATATCCCCGGAAACTTTTCTTCGCCCCCGCTAATATTAACACCGGCAGCAACCCCTTCTTTATTAGCTTTTAACCCCAGGGGGACATAAACAGGTTTCCCGGTAATGATGCTTTTCGTTTCAGCACAGTCACCTGCGGCATATATGTAAGGGAAGTTTGTCTGCATATCTTCATTGACTTTAATCGATTTTTTGATCCCGGTTTGGATTCTGCATGCAGCGGCCAGGGCACTATTTGGTTCAACTCCTACACCAATAACAGCCAGGTCAAAAGAAAGCTCTTTCCCGTTTGCTTCAATTATCACCGAGTCATTTTTCCCGGTTATTTCTGTAACGGGGGTATTCAGATGTAAAATTATACCTTCTTTGTGCATTTCTTCTGTCGCAATTTCAGAGATTTCTTCTTCAAAACTGCGTGTCAGGCTGAGGCGGCGGTGAAATAGGTGGGTTTCAATGCCCCTGTCTTTGAAAGCTTCCAGCATTTCAAGGGCAATGTAACCACCCCCGATAACGGCACATTTTCTTATTTTGCCAGAGTCAACGAGGTTGCGCAGGGCAGCGGAGTCGTCAAGTGTATGCACAGTGAAAATTCTAGCTGAAGGGGGGTGTTTTATTACGTTTTTGATTGGTTTTGCCCCGGTCGCAATTAGCAAATTGTCAAATGCAAATTTACTGGCATAATTATTTTCTCCCTTTACGGTAATACTCTTTTCTTCCGGGTCAATCGCTACTACTTCGTGTTTTAAAAGTAGGTTAATTTTTCTTTTTTTAACCGCTTCTTCCGGTGTAACTGCTATTAAATCTTCCAGTTTTGGAACCAGCCCCTGGACATGATAGGGTATTCCGCAACTGGCATAAGAAATATAGTCACCCTGTTCGAAGACTGTTACTTCCCAGTCAGGCTGTTGTCTTTTAACTTGGCTGGCTGCGCTCATTCCTGCTGCATTGCCCCCGATAATCAATATCTTTTTCATTGAATTCGCTCCCGTCTTACTTGAATTTATTTTTAATATCAGCTATTCGAATTGCTCCTTTTTAAGCATGTCCCGGGGTTTTCAGACCTGATAGAAATGCATCTATATTTTTTGCCAGCGCCTGGTGGTTGTAACCACCCTCTAAAACAGCAAAAAGGCGGTTTTGGCATTTCTGGCGGGCAAAGAAGGCTAGTAGTGTACCGATCTCTTTGTAATCATCTGCAGTCAGTATACCACCCCAGTCATCTACCCCCCGGTCAAATCCTGCAGAAATGGCAACAATATCGGCATCAAGATTATCCAGGTCGCTTCTCAGGTGTTCAAGATAGCGCTGGCGGTTTGTTTCATGACTGTGCCAGAATGATACTTCTTTCACCCCTTCAAAAGCGTTGGCCGTGCCATCCCCGAAGTGCAGGTCAAAATCAACAATCAGGGCCGAGTTAACCTTTCCAACTTGCAAGGCTTCTTTAACTGCTATGGCAATATTATTGAAATAGCAGAAGCCCCAGCAGGAATCGGGAGATGCATGGTGCCCGGGTGGGCGGCAAAGGGCAAAGGTATATTCTCCATTCATAGCAGTTTTTGCCGCTTCGATTGCTGCTCCTGCAGAAAGCAGTGCGGTATGAAGCAAAAGCCTGTCAGCAGAAATGCTGTGATAATGGCGTTCGCTGTGAATTAGAAGGATCTGTTCTTTATCTGCCGGTTTGGGAACAATAAGACTATACTTTTCTTTAAGCAGGTTTACGGCAGGTTCCAGGCGGCCTGGCTCAGCAGCGGGATCCATGGCGTAATGAGCAGCAAAATCTTCATGATATATTATCTTAGTCATTTTTTCACCCCGGCTTTTTATCTTAATTACTTTCTGTTGAAGGTGCACATATTCCTTCAAAAAGTTCAACCAGGCGATTATCCAAAACAGGATAAAATGTTTTCAGCAAGAAATATATCAGTAGTGGTGAAATGGGAGGTAGTTTATGAATTCAAAAGAAAGAGTTAGAGCAGTTCTTGAGGGTGAAACACCGGACCGTGTACCACGGTTTGAGGTTTGGATCGATGCTCTTTATGATGAACTGGGGGTAAGCGATCCCCATTTTGCCCACCCGGAACTGGGGCAGGATGTAGTAATGATTCCCTCAAAAATACCGGAAGCCAGCAATGCCTGGAAGGATGGCCTGGATGAGTTCGGCAGGGTATGGAAAGGCGGAATCTATGTTGATGGAGAATTAAAAACTGCTGCTGACCTTGATAGGTTTACACCCCCGCTTACTTATGCCAGCCAGTTTTTCATAGAAGAGAAGGCTGATATTGTTAAATCAAGATACCCAGATCACTACCCCTTTTTTGGAACTCATATCGGCCCTTTTATGAGCACTTACATGGCCATGGGTATGCAGCATATGTTCAGGCTGTTGAGAAATGACCTGCCGCTGGTGAAAAAGGTTCTTGAGACTCGTACTGACTGGTGTATAGCCGTATATAAAAAGGCTTTGGAATTGGGAGCAGATCTAATAGTGCTGGGTGATGACTCTGCTTATGGTGGAGGACCTATGATATCTCCGAACCTGTGGCGAAGCCTGGTACTACCCTGTCACCAGCGCCTGGTGAAGGAACTTGGTGTGCCCGTGATCTGGCATAGTGATGGCAGTATGGAAAAATTGCTGCCCTTTGCCGCCGAAGCCGGTTTTAGCGGGGTGCATGGACTGGAACCGCCGGCCGGCAATAAACTTGATGAAATCAAGGAGCAGTATGGTGATAAGCTGGTTCTGATCGGCAACCTGGATGTAAATCTCTTATGCCAGGATGATCTTGAGGCAGTCCGTATAGACATTCAACGCTGCCTTGCACAGGGCGGCAGCAGGGGCTATATGCTTTCTTCTTCAAATTCAATATTCCCGGGTATGAACCCGGCAGCAGTAAAAGAGTACATGAAAGACTATAGATAAATGATGGAGGAAAATGACCTTGGAAATTCGGGATTCGGTGCCGGTAATCTGGAACGGGCTGCATGACAGCAATTTAAAACCGGAAGAGGCTGATGTGGTTGTTTTAGGCCTCCCTTTTGATAAGGCTGTCTCTTTTCGCAGGGGGGCGGCAGAAGCGCCAGACAGGATCAGGTTGATTTCGGGACATATATCTCCTACTACTGAGGATGGAGATTCCATAGCGAGATTAAAAGTGCTTGATCTAGGCAACCTGTCGCCGGAAGGACTTGATCAGGAAGAATATTTTAGGAAGATTGAGGATAAGGCTGCAGGGCTGTTCAGAAAAAGTTTCCCAACCTTTATCGGGGGTGATCACTCTGTCAGTATACCACTCATAACAGCTGCAGCGAAAATCTGGGGAGACAAGCTGGGCGTTATCCACCTTGACGCTCACATGGACTTGTGTGGAGAACTGGAAGGGAACCGACTTTCACATGGCTGTACTCATCGCAGGGTAACAGAAAGCAGAAACCTGCCCCTGGAAAATATTTGTTTTGTTGGCATTCGCTCCTTTGAACAACAGGAGCTTGATTACCTTGAGGGGCGCGGAGCAAATATATTTAAGGCCGCCCATATATACAGACAGGGAATTAAGCAAACAGTTGAAAGTGTTAAACAGGTGCTCAAAAACTGTGAGGTATTTTACCTGACCCTGGATATAGATTTTTTGGATCCGGCTTATGCGCCGGGAACGGGCACTCCGAAACCGGGAGGATTTACTACCCGGGAACTTTTTACTTTTTTACGGGACTTCTCTTCTTTAAGGTTTATTGGCATGGATGTAGTTGAGGTTTCACCTCCCCTGGACCATAATGACATTACCTCATTTGCTGCCCAGAGGGCAATTACCGAGGCCTGGAGCATGCTGCTTGGTTAACAGGTTGTCGCTCAGCAAGCTAGCGGCCTTAGAATGATTAGTTTAGCGCTCAATGGTTCCAGGGTGAATGAAATTTGATTATTATCAGAGCTATCCAGGTAATCATAAAATATTTCAGGATAGGCCATTAGATCTATATATTTTTTTTCTTCATCGGTAAGATGTTTTAAGACAGTCTTGTTTTTAATTATATTTTTGTACTTATATTTTTGTGCGTACCATGTGTAACTGGTAATAATATAGTCCAGATTTTTATTACTTAGCTGTATTATGAAATCTTTATTACCATCAAAACTGGCTCTACCAGTAGTGTTGATCAGGAATACTTGAAATTCATTCTTTTCAGTTGTGATCAGAAATTCATTGTTTATTGTAATAATTTGGTTGCCCAACATTCCTAACAACTTATACAAAAAAAAGCGGTTTGTCTTTTTACCTCCTTCATGAAGCAGATCAGTGATGCAAAGCTTAGTTTTTATTAATGTTTCAATTGAAGGCAATGTATCGGCTAGATCGCAATCCTCGCTGTTTGCAGAAAGACCTGTTAAATCTTTCCTTAAAGTAGCGCCAAGGCTTTCTTTTAAGTCCTCAAGTACTTCGGGGCAAAGTTGATCAGGGTGATTATTATGATGATCAAGTAGAATATTTTTCCAGGGTTGAATGAATTTAGTGCAACTGAAATTTTTTAAATCAATTTCAATAAATGTTAGGGTATGGGCATTGTTTAATTTGTTATACCCATTTTCTAATGGGATATTGTCAGGTAGATCTTTAATTATTGAAAGGGAATGTGCTTTATCGTGATCTCCCACATCATAGAATTTGCCTTTTGAAAGTTTATATTGTTTTCTATAATCGGATGGGCCCATGTTATGCCATTTTTTGAACTGCTTGTAGAAGTATCGGGGATCTGAAAAACCGCATTTGTTTGATACGTCGGATAATTTCAGCTCGGTTGTTAGAAGTAGCTTCTCAGCCCTTTCAAGCCTATAGTAATTGATCCATTCCCTGAAACTATATCCAGTAATATCTTTAATGCTGTGCGACAAGTGGTGAATGCTGATAAATTCCTTTTCGGCTATTTCTTGGAGGCTTATTTTGTGATCGAAGTTTTCGCGTAAATATTTTAAAAGGCGATTAATCATTTCTGTCTTTTCTTCAGCTAAATCAGCAGTGCCTCTTGCTTTACCAACAAATAATGGTTTATGACAGGACGCCATGATAGAAAGTAAGTTTTTAACCATGTCAGAAAGCTTTTTGCTACTTTTTTGTCCTGGTCCGTCCAAGCCTTGTAAAAAGCTTAAGATTGACTCTATTGAACCATAGATTTTATTCCGGTTTTGGTTAATTTGTTCAAAAGCCTGCATAAAGGGACAAGTGGCAATGGAGTCATAGAAATCAGGGTCGGCTTGCTTGATAAAAGCATCATTTATTAATAGAAAGAGTATATTGTTGGGGCTCTTCAAGCTTTTCATGCTGTGGATTTCATTACTGTTAATTAACATCAGGTCATTTTTCTTTAAATCGATGGATTCATAACCAATTTTTAAATGGATTTCTCCTTCCAGGACAAGAATGATTTGCAGATCCTGGTGCCAGTGCATATTATGATGATCCACTTGTCCCTTTGAGTAGTAGATCATATCAGGTTTGCCTGTCTGTAGAAGTTTCAAGGTCATCACCCCGATCTTACCCGTGTTGCATAAATCTGTTCAAGTTAAAAGTATGAAGTTTACAAGCTATATTTTTTCTATTATAACAGATTAAATTACCCTTAATTTCAGGACTTTGTTAATGTGGCAATTAAATGCAAATGATTCTGAATTTAACAAAATAATCACCTTTACTTCGCAAGAAAATCCTAAAAAAGTTATTTTTATAGTGTTACTCTAACTTTATAAAGCTAATGCGGGAGGAGATGGCAAATGAACTGGTATCTTTATGGTTTTATTATTTACGGTTTAGCGCTTGTTTTCATGGGTTGGTGGGCTTCAAAGAAGATCAAGGCAAGTGAAGACTTCATGGTTGCCGGGCGAGCCATGCCGATGTTTATTTTGGCCTTTACTTTTGCAGGCTTGTGGTTTGGGGGCGGCACAGTGATCGGCGCTGCAGGTGTAGTACTGGACTTTGGTATTTGGAGTACTGAATATGCCTGGGGTGTTATCCCCGACCCATATGGTGCGGGTTTGTGCTTAATTATTGCCGGTCTATTCTATTTTAGCGCATTGCGAAGAGTAGGAGGCGTTACCCTTTCCGACTTTTTTGCCAGGCGATTTGGTAAAAACAGTGGGGTTATAGCTGCCCTGATTATGTTGTTCGGTTGGGTATTCTTCGTTGCCGGGGAGATAGCTGTAATCGGTAAAATCTTTAATTTTACCCTTGGCTGGCCTTACGAGCTTTCAATTATCATTGCCATGATAATTATAGTTTTATATACCATAGCCGGGGGATTATGGTCTGTAGGTATTGCTCATACAATGCAGATGGTCATAATTTTAGCCGGGATTACCATTGCTCTTCCACTTTCATTAAATGCTGTGGGCGGTTTTTCTGAAATAAGGGCTTTTATGCCTCCTGAAATGATTTCATTCCTGCCGCCAAAAGCAGAAGGGTTTGGAGTTGTCGCCCGTTGGCTGCCCTGGATTGCAGGATGGATGATCATTGGTTTGGGATCAATTCCCAGCCCTGATATCGTCCAGGCAGCCCAGGCCGGAAAAACTGATAAAGAAGTCAAAATTGCGGCAATATCTGCAGGTTTGATCTACTGGATATTTGGAACTTTTGTGGTAATCATAGGTTTGGCCGGGTTTGTGTTGATTGGCCAGGGAATTATTGCTGAAAGTGCCCTTATGGGTGATCCTGAGCTGATTATTCCGCTGATGCTTACAGAACTTTTTCCTCTTCCTGCAGCAATACTTCTTATAGGAGCTATAGTTGCTGGAGTTATGTCCTGTGCTGACGGGGGAATTCTTTCAATTTCGACCCTGTTTACTAAAAATGTTATTAAAGATGTTGTTAAACCAGATATCTCTGATGACAACCTTTTAAAATGGGGAAGAATTGTTATTGCTATTTTTTCAATTCTGGTGGTACTGGTTAGTATAGGTTATCCATTTGTTTTTCTATTAATAGTATTTGGCTTTGATCTACTCCTGGCTGGGCTTTTTATCCCACTCACCTTGGGAATATACTGGAAAAAAGCAAATCAGACAGGATGTATCGCTGGTATTGTTACAGGTATATTTGTCAGGGTGGTTTTGTCAGGGATCATTGAAGGTTGGTCCTTTGAAACGGTAATGTACCCGATGGAATGGTACATCTATACCCTTGCGGCACCGGCAGCAAACCTTGTTGTCATGGTATTAGTATCGCTTATTACCCAGAAATCCGACCCACCTATAACAGTAGTGGAAAATAATCAGTAGGCTAGCTGTTTTTAGTATTAATTAAACAATAATCCTTAGAGGAGTAGGAGAATGCACAAAGATTTTATAAATATAGAAGATATTACCAGTATGGAGTTAAATTATCTCCTGGAAATGGTTCTAGTGATGAAAGAGGCCTACAAGAAACGTAAGCTGCCGGATTTGCTGAACAAGTTAACTTTGACCATGCTGTTCTTAGAGCCGTCACTAAGGACAAGGATGTCTTTTGAAGTTGCCATGAATGCCCTGGGCGGTAATGGCCTATATATTAAGTCCGGTGATATACACCTGGGGAAAAAAGAAGACATAAAGGATACAGCAATAGTGATGGGCCGCCTCTGTGATGGTATAGTTATACGCAGCAGCAAATACAAGGACATCTATGATTTATCCAGATACGCGCAGGTGCCTGTAATAAATGGGATGGCAGATGATAAGAATCATCCGACGCAGGCTTTATGCGATATTTTTACTATCTATGAAAGAGAAAAAAGACTAAGAGGTGTGAATCTTGCATTTGTCGGAGATACAAGTGACGGGTTCGGAGTTATTGGAAGGGATCTGATGTTGATTTCAGCAAAGCTTGGCGTCAACTTTTATTGTGCATCTCCGGAAAAATATCATGTTGAAGAGTCATACCTGGATCTGGTTGATGGATATGCTAAAATAAGTGGTTCAGAAATTAAAGTCACATATGAGCCGGAAGAAGCTGTTGTAAATGCAGATTACCTGACCTGTGATGCAATAACCTGGCAGGGCTTTGAAGATGAAACTGAAGACCGCTTACATACTTTCATACCGAAATACCAGGTTACAGGCGAGCTATTGAAGAAAGCACCACCTCACTGCAGGTTCCTGCACTGTCTTCCTGCCAGGAGAGGAGAAGAAGTTACTGCTGAAGTGATAGATGGAAAGCAGTCTATAGTCTATGACCAGGCTGAAAACAGGCTATATACAGAGTTGGCGCTGTGCTTCGCTTTTATTGGAAAAGAAGATATTTGGCTTAATTTAGACCAAAATAGTTTAGGGCCTTATGCGGAAAAGCTGATTAATCTTTATAGATTAATTCATGGCTAAAGGTATAATAATAGCAGTAGGAACAATATAAATTATTATCCCTCCTGCCAGGTGTCTATATGCTTAACCTACGTAGGTGAGAGATAGGGAGGTCTTTATATGACAATCACACTCAAAAGCACTCCGGCTGCTGATGGTTACCGTATGCCGGGAGAATTTGAGCCGCATGATGGCTGCTGGATGATCTGGCCGGAGCGGACCGACAACTGGAGAATGGGGGCGAAACCGGCCGAAAAAGCCTTTGTCCAGGTAGCCGAGGCGATCAGCAGGTTTGAAAAGGTGACCATGTTAGTATCAGGCAGGCAGTTCGTGAATGCCCGCAATAAACTGCCGAGCCAGGTCAGGCTTATTGAGGTGTCCAACAATGATTCCTGGATGAGGGATGTAGGCCCCACCTTTGTAATCAACGATCAGGGAGGTATCCGCCTGGTAGACTGGGATTTTAATGCCTGGGGCGGTTTGGAGGAAGGGCTCTATTTTCCCTGGGACCAGGATGACCTGATTCCCCGTAAAGTTGCCGAGATAACCGGGGTTGATCGCTATAAGGCGTCGCTTGTCATGGAGGGCGGATCGATTCATGTTGATGGTGAAGGAACACTGATTACCACGGAAGAATGCCTGCTTAACCCGAACCGTAACCCGAAGCTTTCAAGGCAGCAGATTGAGGGGTTTTTAAAAAACTACCTCTCTGTGGAGAAGATAATCTGGCTGCCCAGGGGCTGCTACAATGATGAAACCGATGGCCATGTAGATAACCTTTGCTGCTATATTCGCCCTGGAGTTGTTGCCCTGAACTGGACAGATGATCAAGAAGATCCCCAGTATGAAATATCTCAGGAAGCTTATAAGCTGCTAACTGAAGCTACAGATGCAAAGGGCAGAAAGCTGGAGGTTCACAAGCTGCATCAGCCTAATCCGGTAATCGTAACAGCTGAAGAGTGTGAAGGTATTGACCAGGTAGAAGGCACCATCCCCCGTCAGGAAGGTGACCGTATGGCTGCTTCATATGTTAATTTTTATATTGCCGATGGCGGGGTGATTGTACCCCTCTTTAATGATCCCAATGATCAACCGGCGATGAATAAGCTGAAGGAGCTTTTTCCGGAAAGGGAAGTGGTGGGTGTATATGCCCGTGAAATTATCCTCGGGGGAGGCAATATTCACTGCATAACCCAGCAGCAGCCTAAACCATAGGCGAATATAATAAAAAAATGCTTGACGGATGGGGCTTATCGCGCTATATTAAATAATAGTTTTTTATATCAAAGGCTGTGAATGGAACCAGTACACCATTACCGGGGAGTTATAGAGAGCTGCCCTTAGCTGCGAAGGCAGTACTCCTGAGTGGTGGAACTCATCCGGGAGCTGTTCGCTGAAAGCCTGGCTTTAAATACAGGTTATTAGGCTGAAACCGGTTGCGCCGTTAAAGCTTTAAGGGGACGGTTTAAAACCGTCAAGAAGAGTGGTACCGCGGAAGTAAACCCTTTCGTCTCTTAGCAGGGATGAAAGGGTTTTTATATTTACCGGGGGAGGCAAAACAGTGGGGAGAGTTACTGTTAAAGAAGAGCGCTGCAAGGGTTGCGGCTATTGCATAGAAGCCTGCAGCAGCGCAAATTTATACCTGGATAGGGATAAACGAAATAAAAGCGGTTACAGTGTAGCCTCTTTTAAGGACGATGAACAGTGTTCAGGATGTGCATTATGCGCCGAAGTATGTCCTGATGTAGCCCTTGAAGTATACAGGTAAATGTGAGGCCAGGAAAGGGAGAAAATAGATAATGGCTGAGAAACAACTTATGCAAGGGAATGTTGCTGTGGCAAAAGGGGCAATTGATGCCGGTTGCCGCTATTACTTCGGCTACCCCATTACCCCGCAAAATGATATTCCTGAATATTTGTCTGCAGCCCTTCCGGCTGTTGGTGGAGTATTTGTGCAGGCCGAAAGCGAGCTTGCTTCTATCAACATGGTCCTGGGAGCTTCAGCTGCAGGCGGGCTGGCAATGACCTCATCTTCCGGCCCCGGCATATCGCTGATGCAGGAAGGACTTTCCTATCTCGCCGGCTCAGAGCTGCCGGCAGTGGTGGTTAATATTACCCGCAGCGGTCCGGGCCTTGGCGGTATCGCGCCCACCCAGGGTGATTATAACCAGGCTACAAAAGGTGGAGGCCATGGTGACTACCGCCTGATCGTTTTGGCTCCTAATTCGGTGCAGGAAATGTATGATCTGGCCGGTGAAGCGTTCCGGCTTTCTTACAGCTACCGCAACCCGGCCATGATCCTTGCCGATGCAATCCTCGGCCAGATGAAGGAGCCGGTACAGCTTTCAATCCCTGTTGATCCTCCCGGGGAAGGTTCCTGGGTACTCAGCGGGGCTAAAAACCGCAAACCGCGCCTGGTTAAATCGCTTTTCCTGAAGGATGGCGAAATGACCGTTCACAACCTGAAGCTAAAAGAAAAGTATGATCAGCTAAAGGCAAAGGAAGTTAAAGTGGAAGTCGATTGCCCTCCAAACTGCAGCCTGGTATTAGTTTCGTTCGGTTCCTGCAGCCGTATAGTGCGTACCGCCGTTGACCGGGCCAGGAAGCGCGGTTACCCTGTCGGCCTGGTCAGGCCGATTACCCTTTACCCTTTCCCTGAGGCAGCGGTAAGGGAAGCAGCGGAAAATGCAGACCGGGTTTTAGTTGTTGAAATGAATACGGGCCAGATGGTTGATGATGTAAAGTTGGCCTGTGGGAATCCCGGCAATGTTTCTTTTAAAGGTTACCCTGGCGGGTCAGTTCCCACTCCCGAAGAGATAGAAGCAGAAATATACGGAATACTTGAGGGAGGTCTGCAGGCATGTCAGCAATAGCTGAAAAAAAGGTATTTTCCACCCCGCAAGTTTTAAAAGACAATGTGTATCACTTTTGCCCTGGTTGCCATCACGGCCTGGTGCACCGTCTGGCAGCGGAAGCGCTGGACGATTATAATCTTGCAACCAGTGCAGTGGGGGTAATTGGTGTAGGCTGCGGGGTGTTTTTGTATGATTACCTGGCCATCGATTGCTGTGAAGCGCCGCACGGCAGGGCACCGGCAGTAGCTGCCGGAATAAAAAGAACAAACCCCGGTGCATTTGTTTTTACCTACCAGGGAGACGGTGATTTGGCAGCGATTGGAACCAGTGAGATAATTCATGCTGCAAATCGCGGCGAACAGATAACTGTTATATTTGTCAACAACTCGGTTTATGGCATGACGGGGGGCCAGATGGCGCCTACTACCTTACCGGGGCAGAAAACTACCACCACCCCGGCTGGGCGCAGCCCTTTAAATGACGGTCACCCCGTTAACATGGCTGAAATAATTGCCATCCTTCCGGGCACTGCTTACTCGGCAAGGGTTAGTTGTCACAACTTGAAAGGCATCAGGACTGCCCGTAAGGCGATGCACAGGGCCTTTCAGGCCCAGGTTGAAAAGCGCGGGTTTGCCCTGATTGAACTGCTGTCTGCCTGCCCCACGAACTGGCGCATGACACCTCAGCAGTCTTTACAGCGCATGGAGGATGAGATGATTCCAGCTTACCCGCTGGGAACATATAAGGATTTTTAGTTTATACGGGGAGGCGTTGTGGAATGGAGTTTTCAGTAATCATGTCCGGGTTTGGCGGCCAGGGTGTCTTGATGATGGGGGACCTGCTTGCTTACTGCGGAATGAAAGCAGGATTAAATGTTACCTGGATGCCGGCTTACGGAGTTGAAATGCGCGGTGGCACTGCCAATTGTACCGTAGTTCTTTCTGAAGACCCTATTGGATCCCCAATTACAGGAATTCCAAAAGCGGTAATCGCAATGAGCGAACCTGCTTTTACCAAGTT
>SLQM01000077.1 GCA_007131435.1 Syntrophomonadaceae bacterium | reverse complement strand
AGTAAGCCCATGTAGAGGGGGCCAACAGGCAGCCCTCCCGCTACGGCCATCTCTTCATCAAAACAAATGGCCAGCAGTTCCTTAAAAAACATCGTTATATAAGCCATGATCAATACCAGGGCTATTGCCATGTAGGCCAGGTCCCTGTTGGAAACAGACAAAATATTGCCGAATAAGAGGCCAAAGAGTTCAGGGTAATAACCTTTAAAACCGCTGATCAGGGCAATACCGAGAGCCATTCCGGCGGCGTAGAAAATGCCGATCACCGTATCTTCATTAATTTTCCCTGCCCGGCTGATATAGCCGGTACTCATAGCGGTCCCGACCGCAAAGAGGGAGCCTGTCAGCACCGGGTCAACCCCGGCAACCAGGCCCAGGGCAATACCGCCGAGCGAGGTATGGGATATGCCGGCTCCAAGAAAAGAAAGCCTTTTTAAAATCACGAAAAATGAAACAGTGGAGCAGAGCAGGCCAACCAGCAGGGCAGCCATCAGCGCTCTCTGCATAAAGCTGTATGCCAGTATCTCGCTCAGTGATGGCACCCCTTTCCTTCGCCGCCCCTGCTCAGCAGGTCAAACTGGCAGCGGTAAGCTTCATCAAGCTTGTGGCTTTTTAAAACCTCGTTCGGCTTGCCGTGGATGTGCATGGTTTTGTTGATACAAACCAGCTGATCTGCAATGGACGCCACGGAAAGCAAGTCATGGGAGACCAGGATAATCGATAGGCCTTGATCGATTTTTAATCTATCCAGTAAGGCTGCAAACTCCTGCTGGGCAGGAAAATCTAACCCGGCGTTCGGCTCATCAAGCAGTAACAGGTGGGGCTGCCTTACCAGGGCCCTGGCCAGCAGAACCCGCTGCTGTTCTCCGCCTGAGAGGTTGCGGAAGGGGCGCTCGGTATAATCTTCCATTCCCACTGAACGCAGGGCGTCTTTTATTTTACCCGGCCTGTCAGCGAGAGGTTTAAGCATTGTGCCCGGGGAAAGCAGCCCTGTGGCCACCACATCGGCAGAAGAAAAAGGAAAGTGCTTTTCAAAAGACTGGCGCTGGGGCATATAGCCAATTTTGGGGCGTACATCTTGAATCCTGCCTTTCCCGGCATCCAGGACAAAAAGTTCTCCCTGGTCCAGGGGTATGAGGCCTAAAATAGCGCGCAGCAGGGTGGTTTTACCTGCCCCGTTTGGGCCGATTATACCGGTCAGTTCACCGGTACGGGCTTTAAAGGTTATACCCTCCAGGACAGTTTTTCCTCCCAGCATAACGCCAAGATTCTCAACCTTTACAATGGTTTCCAACTTATTCCATAGCCTCCCGGAAAGCGGCCAGGTTAAAACGCATCAGGTCGAGGTAAGATTCCCGGCCTTCAACCCCCTCGCCCCCCAGGGGGTCAATAATCAGCACCCGGCTGCCGCTCTCTTCGGCAATTCTTTCTGCCAGGGCTGCCGGAAACTGGGGCTCGGCATAGATAGCGGAAATTTCTTCTTCCCTGATTATGTTAACCAGCTCAGCCACCCAGCCTGCAGACGGTTCCTGCCCCGGGAAATGAGCGATCACTGCCACCTCCTGCAGGTTATAGCGCCTGCCGAAATACTGCCAGGCAGAGTGAAATGAAATAAAACCGCGGCTGGTAAAAGAGCCGGTTACCGCTTCAATCTCGTCATGCAGTTCTGTAAGCTCAGACCTGTAGCTATCCAGCCGCTGATCAAGATAAGCTTCCTGCCCGGCTGCCCGTTTCACCAGTTCCCTGTGGACTGCAGGGCAGATAATGTCGCGAACCGTAATTGGATCCAGCCAGAAATGGGGATCGGAAGGGCCATGATCGCAATCGCTATGATCGTGCCCGTTGTGATCGCAGCCATCGTCACAAGCTTCGTGGTGATCATAATCATGGTCGTGATCACAGTCGTGGTGGTCGTGTTCTACACCATCCAGCCTTAGATGACCTGCCGCTTCCAGCAACAGCACTTCCCCGGACAGGTCGAGCATTGCCGGTCCTGCCCCGCTGCCATCTGCCAGCCTGACGGCCCAATCATCAAGGCCGGCCCCGACATAGATAAAGATATCCGCCTCTTCGACAAGCCTGGCCTGCTCTACCGTCGGTTCGAAAGTATGCGGGCTCGCGCCCGGCGTAAGCAGGTAAGCTACTTCGACTAATCCACCGCCCAGTTCGGATACGATATCAGCCAGGGGAAATATGGTGGTTACTACAGCAACCTTCTCATTAGCTTCAGGGGCCCCGGGAACATCAGCGGTCTGCTCAACGCACCCGGAGATTAAAATTGCTACAAAAAATACAAATGCAATAAAAACAGGAACTCGCAAAGTTAACACCTCTTCGCAGGAAAGGATTCGAAAATTTTGTAAGAGTATTTGCTAATTATTATAGCACAGAAGAAAGGCTGCAGAAATTATCATTAACATTCACAGACCTTATAATGGGAACCGCGTAGCGGGGGGATAGGGTAATTGCTACGCTGCTACTATATTCGAGCCAGGATAAGATGTAGCAAGTACCCCGTCCCCATGCAACAGCACCATGCAACAGCCTTGCTGCGCCATCCCCCTTGCTGCGAGCTAACTGTTTTTTGTCTAGAGCTGTTTACTTATCTGTAACCCTAATATATGATTTGAATGTAAACAGCAAATAAACGGAGGTTAGATTATGATCCCCAAACCAGAAAAAAAGCCGGCCCGCCCCTTCTTCTCTTCCGGACCCTGCGCCAAGTACCCGGGCTACGATACTGAAATCCTGAAGAGCGCGCCGCTGGGCCGTTCGCACCGCAGCGCAATCGGCAAAGCCAGGCTGAAAGAGGCTATTGATAAAACAAAAACCATGCTAAAGCTTCCCGACGATTACCTGCTGGGTATTGTCCCTGCTTCCGATACTGGCGCCTTTGAAATGGCCATGTGGAACCTGCTGGGCGAACGCCCGGTGGAAGTAATCTACTTTGAATCCTTCGGAAAAACCTGGGCTGATGATATAACAAAGCAGCTGATGCTAAAAGATGTTAACCTGCACAGCGCCGATTACGGCCAGCTGCCTGACCTTACGAAAGTTAATTTCGACCACGATGTTGTCTTTACCTGGAACGGTACAACCAGCGGGGTTAAGCTGCCAGGTGGCGATTTCATCCCTTCCGACCGCCAGGGACTGACCCTCTGTGATGCCACCTCAGCCGTTTTTGCCATGGATATACCCTGGCAGAAAATAGACGCTGCCACCTTCTCCTGGCAGAAAGTGCTGGGCGGGGAAGCGGCGCATGGAGTGCTGATCCTATCTCCCCGCGCCGTGCAGAGAATTGAAAGCTACAGCCCATCGTGGCCGCTGCCCAAAATTTTTCGGCTCAAAAAGGGTGACAAGTTGATGACTGAGATCTTCGAAGGTTCAACTATCAATACCCCCTCCATGCTCTGCAACGAGGATTACCTTTACGCCCTGCAGTGGGCAGAAAAAATTGGCGGACTTGAAGCGCTAATCGCACGCAGTGAGAAAAACCTGCAGGTTATAGAAAATTTTGTTAGAGAGCACGCTTGGATAGATTTCCTGGCAGCCGACCCGGCAATCAGGTCCAACACCAGCGTCTGCTTAACTGTTAACCTTGAAGCCGATCAACTGAAGAAAATGGTTAAACTGCTTGAAGCCGAGGAAGCGGCCTTCGACATAGCTTCTTACCGCGATGCCCCGGGCGGTTTACGACTCTGGTGCGGGGCCACGGTTGAAGCAGAAGACCTTCAAACAGCCCTTCAGTGGCTGGAGTGGGCATACGGCAGGGTAATAGAAAGCGACAAGTAGGTTTTTATTTAAAGAGTAAATTATGTTGCTAAAGTTCTTCGTTCTCTTAAGCAAAAGCAAGTTACCGTCTTATAAAAAGAGCCCCATCCAAAGGTCAACCCCGGGGCTCTTTAATTATTTTAGAATCTCCCAGTAGAGATCACCCGTCAATTTTCTTCACCAGCAGCTCATTTACCAGCTGCGGGTTAGCCTTACCCTTCGTTTCTTTCATCACCTGGCCAACCAGGAAGCCAATCACCTTCGTTGCGCCGGCCCGGTACTTTTCAACGCTATCCGGGTTTTCGGCCAAGACCTTTTCCACCACCGCTTCGAGTTCGCCGTGATCGGATATCTGCAGCAGCCCTTCCTCTTCCACAACCTGTCGCGGAGTTTTACCGCCCCGGAACGATTTCACCAACACTTCCTTGGCAATTTTGCCGCTGATTACCTGTTCCTCGATCATCTTCAGCAGTTCGGCCATCTTTTCCGGCCCGAAGGCACAGGTTTCGATCTCCTGCCCCTCTTCATTCAGGCAGGCTGTCAGCTCACCCATCACCCAGTTGCTGACCACTTTCGGGTTATCATATATGGCCAGGCAGGCTTCAAAATAGTCTGCAAGCGCACGGCTGGCGGTCAGCACCCCGGCATCGTAGGGCGGCAGCCCGTAGTCGCGCCCGTAGCGGGCCGCCTTTGCATCAGCCATCTCGGGCAGCGCTGCCCGGGCCTCCTCAACCTTTTCAGCGCCCAGTTTAATCGGCGCCAGCTCGGGATCGGTAAAACAGCGGTAATCGTGCGCTTCCAGCTTGCCGCGCA
Organism: Syntrophomonadaceae bacterium; assembly: GCA_007131435.1. Classification (GTDB taxonomy): domain Bacteria; phylum Bacillota; class Dethiobacteria; order DTU022; family DTU022; genus SLQM01. Next base: position 3,965 of record SLQM01000077.1, on the reverse strand, counting down.
TCATTATGGTCTCCTGCCTGTCTTCTTCCCAGCGCAGGGTTTGCGAGATCACCTCTTGACCGCTGTCCAAAATTTTCTTCTGGCGGTCTATTTCATATTCAAGCGATTTTTCCACCGCTTTAAAGGAATTCATGTTTTTCAACTCAGTCTTACTGCCGAAGGTTTCTGTACCCGCCGGGCGCAGCGAAATATTGGCATCGCAGCGCAGGCTGCCTTCCTCCATCTTGCAGTCTGAAACCCCTGCGTACTGGAGGATGCTTTTCAGCTGTTCAAGGTAGCGCCGCGACTCACCCGGGGAGCGCAGGTTCGGCTCGGTCACTATTTCAACCAGCGGAACCCCGGCCCGGTTATAATCGACCATCGACCCTTCCCCGCTGATACTGTGCACCAGCTTGCCGGCATCCTCTTCCATGTGGACACGCCCGATGCGCACCTGTTTTTCACTGCCCAGGTCATCTTCAATTAACAGGGACCCCCTGCTGCCGATGGGCACAAAATACTGCGATATCTGGTAGCCCTTCGGCATATCAGGGTAGAAGTAATTTTTCCGGTCAAAGTAGCTTGTAAGCGCTATCTCGCAGTTCAGGGCAAGGGAAGCTTTAAGCGCCTGCTCTACCGCTTCTTCATTCATCTGGGGCATGGCCCCCGGGAAGCCGAGGCAGACCGGGCAGGTATTTATATTCGGTTCCTGGACAAAGCGGTTTGGGCAGGAACAGAAGAGTTTGCTTTCAGTATGCAGTTCAACATGGACCTCCAGGCCGATTATAACTTCGTATTCCATAATTCCAGTCCTCTCTTTCAGCTTAGTCTCTTTTAGCTTGGCCCCCGGTGCGGGAAAAGCTTATTTTCAGGGGCCAGGCGGTCGCAAACTGCAGTAAGCAGTTTTTCGCTGAAAGGGCGGCCGACCAGCTGCAGGCCAACGGGCATTTTTCCGACCTGGCCGGCGGGCAGGCTTATCGCAGGCAGCCCGGCCATGCTCACAGGAGCGGTAAAAAGATCAGCCCCCCAGTTTTCAAGGAAGTTAGCCTCTTCATCCAGCCTAACAGGGGCTGCTTTTACCACCGGCAGCATCAACAGGTCGCACTCTTTAAGAACCCTGTTAAATTCGCGGCGCACCAGGTTCCAAATCTTAAGAGCCTGGCGGTAATAACGGTCATAGTGCCCCTTGCCCAGGATATAGGTACCGAAGATGGAACGGCGGCGCGCTTCCGGGCCAAGTGTAAGCCTGCGCGATTTTGCATAAAGCTCTTCCAGGTCGCCAGCTTCCGCGGCCCGGCCAAAGCGGATGCCGTCAAAGCGGGCATGATTCGATGAAGTCTCGGCGAGGCAGATCACGTAGTAAGCCCTTAGCGCTTCTGGCAGCAGGCCAAGATCAATCTCCGTCAACCGGTAACCCCCGGCCTGGTAGCGCTCGCGGGCCTTTTCATACACTTCTCTTATCTCCGGTTCGGGAAGGTCAAAAGCTGCAGCAGGGTAACCAATTGTAAGGCTCTCTGACTGCAGATCGGGCGCGACCCTGCCGCCTGCCGCCCATTTATCTTCTGCTGCCAGGGATGCATCCCGCCCGTCGGGGCCGGATATTACCTCCAGGGCGCATAAAATATCATCGCCGCTTAACGCCGTTACACCAACCTGGGCGAAAGAACTGCTATCAGCATTTAATCCGTAACGGGAAACCCTGCCCATGCCAGGGCGCAGTCCTGCTACACCGCAGTGCGAGGCCCCCTGGCGCAGCGCCCCGCCGGTATCGCTCTCCAGGGCCAGCATGCAGAGGCCGGTGATCACCGCGGCCGCCCCTGCGCTCCCGGCAGCATATCCGGCATCCCAGGGGTTGACAGTCGGCCCGTTAGGCGAAGAAACTGTTGATGACCCAAGGCCCATGTCGCCAATGTTAGTCTTGCCGATTACTATTGCGCCGGCATCCATTAGCCGCTCCACGGCTGTTGCCGTGTAGGGGGGAATAAATTCTTTAAAAGCCGCAGATCCCAGGCCTGTCGGTAAAACTCCGTAGAAAATGTCATCCTTTACTGCCACCGGGATCCCGGCCAGGGGAAGATTTTCCCCCACTTCAAGCCTTTTATCAATAGCCCGGGCCTGCTCGAGGGCATCAACTCCCGCGATGACGGAAAATATATTTAGCGCCTCATTGACCAGGGCACAGTTTTCCAGGGTTTTTTCAATCAACTGGTATGCGCTAACCTCTTTACTTGATACTGCTTCCACCATCTTTCGGACAGGCTTACCTCTTAAGTCCACTGTTATCCTCCCATCTTCTCAGGCAGCTTTATGATCTTGGAATCCGGGTCAAAATCGCTTTCTCACAGCTATTACTTTGAATGTCGCCCCCACGACAGATCATTCAATGATCGGCGGTACCTGGTAGAAGCCGCCGGCAAAATCGGGGGCCGCTTCCTGCAGTTCGGCCTGGTCAGCCTGCCTGGCCTCATCTTTGCGCACTACACTTATCCGGTCATGGGCCACCAGTACCTGGTCTGCTCCCTCTGTTTCCAGATCAAGCATCGGTTTTAACCACTGCAGGAACTGGTCAAGCTCTGCTGACAATTTTTCCTGCTCGCCTGCTTCAACTTCAATTTTCATCACCCGGACAGCTTTCTCCAGTCCTGCTTTTATATCTTCCAAATCAAGATCACCTGCTTTATAACAAAAATTTCACAGCTTGAACCGATAAAACATTTAAGGGGATTAATTCGAGAAAAGTCGGATTTTAGATTGTCGGGGGGACCTCCTTTACAAAAGTAAAGACCAGGATAGCTACAAGGTAGCAGTAGAGAGCAAAATAGATCAGGCGGCCCTTTTTAAGAAAGTTGATCAGCCAGACAATCCCGACCAGGGAGAAGATAAAGGTAGCCAGGAAAGAGACAACCAGTGAACCAAGTCCGACAACTTCCAGGATGGCTCCGGATATATCTCCCACGGCCAGCACGGTGGAACCAAGAATAACAGGAATAACCAGCAGGAAAGAGTAGCGCACCGCTGTTTCCCGCTCCAGGCCAACCCACAGACCGGCGATCAGGGTGGCGCCCGAACGTGATATTCCCGGAAGCACGGCGACTGTCTGGGCCAGGCCGACTATCACAGCATCCAGCAGGCGCATCTTGTTTTCCTTCCGGTGACCGTACTTTTTAAAGCGCTCGATAAAGATTAAAAAAGTACCTGTAACAACCAAGGCCCCGGCGATAAAAGGCGGTGTCTTCATCACATCAACCACCAGGTTTTTCAGCAGCAGCCCGGCAAACCCTGTTATGATGGTGGCTACAATGATGTAAATACCAAAACGGAAATGGACCCTGTTTTCAGCTGTTTTATGGCCGAAATAGCTGAAAAATCCGGTGATTACAGCCCACAGTTCCCGCCTGAAGTAGGAAATTACAGCGAACACAGATGCAATATGTAAAAAGATTTCAAAGGCCAGGCCCGGGAAATTATAACCAAATAGCAGCTCAGTAATAACAATATGTGCCGTGCTGGATATGGGTAAAAACTCGGTGATTCCCTGGACAATTCCAAAAATCAGTGCTTCAAAAATTGGCATTTATAAATTTACCTACTTTCCAATGAAATATCCACTGCTGCAATACGATCTGAAACGGGAGCACCTGTACCTGAAACTAGGGGCAGAAAAAACTTTCCCCGCTTCAGGTTTTAGGTTTTATTTTAGCTGAAGATCTTTTCAGCTGCTTTTTGATGCACCGCCAGGGCATCGCTGTCAAAGAGGACAAAGCGGACCAGCCTGACATATTCTAAAGTTGGAACAGCCTCTTTTACCGCCCTCAATGCTACCAGCGCTGCATCTTCCATGGGATAACCGAAAGCTCCCGTGGAGATGGAAGGAAAAGCAACCGATTCAATCTTTTTCTCCTCGGCTAAACGCAGAGCATTGTGGTAACAATCGGCCAGCAGTTTTTCTTCAGGTCTGTCTGCCCCGTAAACCGGCCCCAGGCAGT
>SLQM01000079.1 GCA_007131435.1 Syntrophomonadaceae bacterium | reverse complement strand
CAACCCCCGATGCCGAACAGCAGAGGGATACAGATTTCTTACTATCCCTGGGCGAAATGTTTACCCTGGTTGTCTATGGGCAGTTGATCCTGGAAAATGCCAAGATTTACAATCTTGAGGAATCACTCGTGGACCAGATATTTGATTTCATGGTTCGCGATTTTTCCAGTTTTGCATTAACCCTTTATAGTAAGCCTAGCACCAGTGAAGCTCAGATGGCTTACCTGCAGAAGATGATTAAAAAACCGGCCGTGGATAACGACCGGTTTGGTAAGGTCTGGAACGAACAGGTTCTGGCACTAAAGGACCTCTATGAAATGAAACCGTAAATTATGCTTCCGGGTCAGCAAGGAGAAGCTCGCGTAGCGAACATGGTTCAAGACCGCGGGCCCTTAATCCGTTTATAATATCCGGTAGAGCAGCGATATCGTTGGGGGTGAAGTGCAGCAGTACTATGCTGCCACCCCTGGCGTTATCGAGAACATGCCGGGTTATTCTTTCAGGCGTAGCCACTTCGTTGCGCAGGGCATATACCAGCTCTACATCCCAGAGAATTGTAAACATACCCTTGTCTGCCACAATTTCTTGCAAACGTTTTGCCTGGGTGCTTCCCGGAGAAGTAAACCCGTCCATTCCGGGAGGACGGAAAAAGTAAGTATGGTATTCAAAACCGAGCGCTTCATTCACCGACTCCTGCCATTCGCTTAATTCCGATCTCACCCTTTCGTCGGAGACGGATGACAAAAAGGTGTGGTTCTGGGTGTGATTGCCCAGCTCATGACCTTCTGCAACTGCTCTCTGCCAGACTTCCGGTTCACGCTCAACCCAGTAGCCGATCGGGAAAAGGGTAGCCCTTACATTATGAGCTTTCAGGTAATCCAGGGTGCGGTGCATTAAATCAGATCCGGCACCGTCATCTATGGTTATGGCAACTTTGTTGGTTTTTCGGTTGCCGTTATTTATAACAACCGATGAGCGGAGCATTGTATTTTCTTCCCGCAGCTTTTCGTTTTCCTCATATATTTCATCAAACTTATACTGCAGGTCTTTATTTTCCTGTTCAACCTGCCACAACTTGTCTTCCAGTGATTCCAGGTTGTTCTGCAGGCTTATTATTGCCATGTACTGGGTGAAACTGAAGAATCCAAGGGCGACTAATCCCAAAAATAAAAATAAAAAGAGAACAATCCGTGCTCCTGACTTTTTCCTGGGAGGTTTTGTCCTACCATAGTATTGGTCGCTCATAATATACTCCTTTTAAAAGGTTAATAGTATTTTCTTTTCCCTGCGTATATGTTAACCTACTAAAAAAGATAAAACAATAGGTTTTTACCATATCAGTTAAAGGATGTGATTTTTCAGTGAAGACACTTTTGGCAATCGCCCCAAGCCCTCGAAAGGGAGGTAACAGCGAAACTCTCCTGAAAGAATTCTGCAGGGCGGCAGAGGATGCCGGTTGGAATGTAGATCTGGTTCGGGTTAATGAAATGAACTTTAAGGCCTGCCAGGCCTGCGACGCCTGTGCAAAGGACGGTCAATGTATAGTAAAGGATGAGATGCAGGACGTCTATCCTAAATTTATTTCAGCCGATGCCCTGGTTTTAGGCAGCCCAGTTACTTTCGGGTCGATGAATGCCCAGTTAAAAATGTTTGTAGACCGTTTCCAGTGTTGGTGGAATGCCAAGTATAACCTTGAGAAGCCTTTTGTTAAAGAGGAAGAAAACAAAAAGGGATTTTTTATCTGTGTCGGTGCCCTGAAGCGCAAACGGTACTGTGAAAACGCCGAGGAAATTATCAAAGTCTTTTTCCATAATATTAATTATAAGCTGGCTGGCAGCCTGGCCTTCCGCGGCTACGACGAAAAGGGTGCAATCCAGCAAGACCCTGACGCCCTGTCCCAGGTATACCAGGCTGGCAAAGATTTCATTGTCGAAGTAGAACAATCATAATCAGAACTGGAAAGAAATTCTTATGACAAATGGTACGTCCCCCTGGCAACATTGACAGGGGGACGTACCATTTGTCAACTTCTGTGTAAACGGCTATTGTATAAACTCCACACCCAATTCCCCTTTTGCCAGGGTAATGGTTTCTTTTGGCGTGACTTCTCCGGCTACAATTTTACGTGATAGAGGGGTTTCAACCTCATTCTGGATTACCCTCTTTAAAGGCCGTGCCCCGTATGCCGGGTCGTAACCTTTTTCAGCCAGGTAAGCAACAACATCATCATCCCAAACAAGATTCATATCTGCCGTATCGGTCAGCCGTTCCTTCAGCTTATCAAGCAGCAGGGCGGCAATCTCTTTAACCTGTTCAAGTTCTAAAGCCCTGAAAACTATGGTTTCATCAACCCGGTTCAGGAATTCCGGGCGGAAGTGTTGCCTGAGCATTCCCAGGACAGTTTCTTTCATCCGGTCGTATTCCCCGCCTTTTTCATGAAAAGCGAGGATTTCCTGGCTGCCGATATTCGATGTCATGATCACAATGGTGTTGCGAAAATCGACAGTCCTGCCCTTGCCGTCAGTCAGACGTCCGTCATCTAAGATCTGCAGCATGGCGTTGAAAACATCCTGGTGCGCTTTTTCCACTTCATCAAAAAGCACTACACTGTATGGTTTGCGCCTGACCAGTTCTGTTAGCTGTCCGCCTTCATCGTACCCCACGTAACCGGGCGGGGCGCCGATCAGGCGGGCCACCGTATGTTTTTCCATGTATTCAGACATGTCAAGGCGGATCATGTTCCTTTCATCATCAAAAAGCGCTTCCGCCAGGGCCCTGGCCAGCTCTGTTTTTCCCACACCAGTCGGGCCCAGGAAAATAAAGCTACCTACCGGGCGGTTAGGGTCTTTTATTCCGCTGCGCGCCCTGATAACCGCATCTGCCACGGCGCTGACAGCTTCATCCTGTCCGATCACCCGCTGATGGAGAATTTCTTCCAGGCGGATCAGCTTTTCGCGTTCGCCTTCCAGCAGTCGGCTTACAGGTACGCCTGTCCAGCGGCTTACTACCCTTGCTATTTCAGTTTCACTGACTTCTTCATTTAGCAGCATATCTTTTTTCTGCTTACCTGCTAAATGTTCTTCTTCTGATTGCAATCGCCTTTCCAGATCGTTCAAACGGCCATACTTAAGTTCTGCTGCTTTATTCAGATCGTACTCCCTTTCAGCACGCTCAATTTCTGTGCGCACTTCATCAATTTCGCGCTTAATGTTGCGCACACGCTGGATTGACTGCTTTTCTGTTTGCCACTGTGCTTTCATTGCGTCTGCTTCGGAGCGCATTTCGGCCAGTTCTTGCTGCAATTTTTCCAGTCTTTCGCGGGAGGCAGGATCTTTTTCCTTGTTCAGTGCCGCTTCTTCAATTTCAAGCTGCATAACCCTGCGGGTTATTTCATCTAAGGCAGCAGGCATGCTGTCGATCTGGGTGCGCAGGTGAGCAGCAGCCTCGTCGACGAGATCGATGGCCTTATCCGGCAGAAAGCGGTCGCTGATGTAGCGGTCCGATAAAACTGCAGCTGATATCAGTGCACTGTCCTGGATCCGCACCCCGTGGTGCACTTCATAGCGCTCTTTCAAACCGCGCAGGATTGAAATTGTATCTTCCAGTGATGGCTGGTTGATGCGAACCGGCTGGAACCTTCTTTCCAGGGCGGCATCTTTTTCAATGTGCTTTCTATATTCATCAATAGTTGTGGCCCCGATACACTGCAGCTCTCCCCGGGCCAGCATCGGTTTCAAGAGGTTGCCGGCATCCATTGCCCCTTCGGCGGCTCCGGCCCCGACAACGGTGTGCAATTCGTCGATGAATAGAATAATTTTGCCTTCAGCATCCTGGACCTCTTTTAAAACGGCCTTCAGCCTTTCTTCAAACTCGCCGCGGTATTTTGCCCCTGCTACCAGGGCTCCCATGTCCAGCGAGATTACTTTCTTTTCTTTCAGTCCCTCCGGCACATCACGGGCGACAATCCTTCTGGCCAAACCTTCTACGACTGCAGTTTTACCCACTCCGGGGTCACCGATTAGCACCGGGTTGTTTTTAGTCCTCCTGGAGAGAATCTCCATTACCCGTCGAATCTCTTCATCGCGCCCGATAACGGGATCGAGTTTTCCCTTTTCTGCTTCTTCTGTCAGATCGCGCCCGTAACGAAGCAGCGCTTCGTATGTATCTTCAGGACTGTCGCTGGTTACACGCTGTGAACCGCGAACAGTTTTTAGCGATTTAAGCAGTGAGTTTCGATCCAGCCCAACCTGGGTCAGCAGTCGCATTAAGTCATCCTCGCTTTCCTCAGTTAGGGCCAGCAGGATATGTTCTACGCTTACATAATCATCCTTGAGCTGTTTTGCTTCCTGCTCTGCTTTAGACAGCACGCGGGCCATGGACGAGCTCATCTGCAGTGTGCCCTCGTAGCCTGATACGCGGGGGATAGCGGAGAGCTGTTTTTCCAGTCCCTGCTGCAGACCGGCAGCATCGGCGCCGGAATGCTCTATAAAACGGGCGGCCAAACCCTCCTCCTGGTCCATCATGGCGGCCAGTAAATGTTTCGGACCCACCACCTGGTGCCCGCGGTTTGCTGCTATTTCCTGTGCGGCAGCTAAAGCTTCTCTCGACTTGTTGGTAAAACGGTTTAAATCCATCATTTATCACCTACTCTCTACGCAGGCGCTCAATTTCGTCCTGCAGGTCTTCAATTTTTTTTATTAAGTCGACTATGATCGCCGCCCCTACAGTATTTACTCCGCACTTTTCTTTTATGCGTAGTGCCTTGTGGAGACGCAGCATATCTTCATAGGCGACCCTGTTTCCCTTCATCTCAATAATTCCCAGCTCCTCATAGAGGGCAAGAAGATCAGGATGAATTTCCATGTAGAATTCGCTTAAATATTCATCATTTTCGGTGTGGCAGTGAATCCGAATTAGTTTCATAACTATCACTCCCCACCTTTCCGCAGCGCAGAGATTTTTTTGTAAAGTTCTTTTTCCTCGCTGCTTAGATCTTTCGGTATATCTATAACCAACCTTACGAGCTGGTCTCCACGGCTCTTATTTTTTGCCGGAAACCCTTTTCCACGAAGACGAAGTTTATTACCGTTGTGGCTTCCAGGCGGTACTTTTAAGTTGACCTTGCCGTCTAATGTGTCGACCGGAATGCGGTCTCCAAAAACAGCCTGGTCAGGACTAATTAACAGATCAGTTTCAATATTATTGCCGTTTAGCTTAAACTTTGGATGTGGGTGCAGGCGAACCTTTAAAAACAGGTCGCCTTTTGGCGCTCCTCCAAGCCCACTGCCACCCTGGCCTTTCAGGCGAATGCGACTACCTTCTTTGACGCCGGCAGGCACCTTAACATCCAGGGTTTTTTCTTCAGGAACAGAACCAGTCCCACCGCATTGGGGGCAAAAACTGCGGTCCCTGGTGCCTGTTCCACTGCATCCGGGGCAAACATTGCTACCGCTAACCCTTAGTGAACGGTTTACTCCCTGGTATGCTTCTTCAAGGGTTAGCTCTATTTCACTCTCCAGGTCTTCACCGCGGACAGGCCCTCGCTGGGCAGTAAAGCCTCCTCGCCCTGTGCCTGCTGTTCCACCACCGAAGAAGGCATTGAAAAAGTCGCTGAAGCCGCCCTGGAAATTACCTTCAAAGCCGCCACCGCCAAAATCTCCGGAAGTGTAGTAGTGAACACCGTCCATACCGGGTGCTCCCTGGAAATCCTGGCCATCTTTCCACCTGCTGCCCAGCCTGTCGTAGCGCTCTCGTTTTTCAGGGTCTTTGAGCACTTCGTAGGCTTCGTTAATCCGCTTGAAATTTTCTTCCGCCTCTTTTTTCTCTGCAGCCGGGTGCAGGTCCGGGTGCCACTTGCGGGCCAGTTTCCGGTAAGCAGCCTTTATCTCCTTATCCGTGGCCTTGCGGTCGACCCCTAAGAGTTCATAGTAATCTTGAAATTTTACAGACATAAAAATTCCCCCATTTATAAAGCAGTTAAATCTTGTATGCCAGAAGTAATGCCTTGCTTTACATTTTAAGTTTAAAAAACAGCTAAGTTTGGCAATGCCGGACCATAAGATTACCAGTTAATAGCTAAAGGACAATGGCTGGAGTACTTTGTTCCGCAGGCCCTTCAGCCGCCAAGAGCAGGGTTACGGATCAAACGTCTCAAGGGCAGCTTAAACGGAAACCTGAAACTGAACCGCTGCCATTACCTGTAACGGAACCGGTAATGGGATTATCCGGTAGAACCAATTTAACAGATAAATATTAGCTACCAGGGTTTTGCGCAACCATAACCTGGGCCGGTCTAAGCAAAACATCTTCCAGCTTGTAGCCGCTGCAAACCTCTTCAGCAACGCAGCCTTCTGGGCACTGGTCGGTTGTGACATAACCCAACCCTTCATGCTCTTCGGGATCGAAAGGTTTACCGTGGCACTCAACAGGCCTTACTCCGTGCTTATATAGAAACTCGTTTAACTGTCGGGCCATGATCTCAATACCCCTGGCCGCTGCAGGATCCTGCACCTGTTTTCCAGCCTGCTCAAAGTAATCCAGGAAGGTGAGCAGGTCTAGCAGGATTTCCTTTTTAGTATAGAACTTGGCTTTTTCCGCTTCCCGTTCTGCTCTTTTCCGGTAATTGTCAAAATCAGCACGGGTGCGAAGGTGCCTTTTCTTTTCTTCTTCCAGCTCTTGTTTCAGGGTTGCAAGTTCTTCTGCAAGGCTATGCAGTTCCCTTTCTTCCTGTTCACGTAGCTCTTCTGCCATTTGTTCTTTATCTTTCATGGCTATTCCCCCAGCATTAAGCAACGCAATCCGGGCAATTGTATCATTTTAAACCAACTGCCCGGATTCGTTACTACTCTTTAACTTACTGTTCTTCATACTCGGCATCGACCACATCGTCTCCACCGCTGTCACTGCCTCCGGCCTGGCTTTGTCCGCCGCCGGTTGTTCCTGCGGCTCCAGTGCCGGCAGTTTGCTGCTGGTAAGCAGCTTCTGAAAGCGAGTGGGCTGCCTGCTGCAGGTCACTGTGCAGGCTGCGGATTTTTTCAATCGGCGCATTACTTTTAAGCGCTTCTTTCAGCTCGTTGACTGTTTGTTCAAGCCTGCCTTTTTCGTGAACCGGCAGCTTGTCGCCAAGTTCATTCAGCTGGCGCTCTACCTGGTAGGCCAGGCTGTCTGCCTCGTTGCGCTCATCAACTTCCTTGCGCCGCTGTTTATCTTCCTCACCGTGTTTTTGTGCTTCTTCAACCATGCGTTCAATTTCACCCTGGTCAAGGTTAGTTGAGCCGCTGATCGTAATTTCCTGCTCTTTGCCCGAACCTTTATCTTTTGCGCTCACCTTCAGAATACCATTGGCATCAATATCGAAGGATACTTCGATTTGCGGCAAACCGCGCGGTGCGGGTGGAATTCCTTCCAGCTTAAACTGGCCCAGTGAACGATTATCCCTGGCCAGTTCACGTTCGCCCTGCAGGACATGGATGTCCACTGCAGGCTGGTTATCTTCCGCTGTTGAGAAGGTTTCACTGTGCCTGGTTGGGATGGTAGAATTGCGCTCAATAATTTTTGTCATAACTCCGCCCAGGGTTTCAACACCCAGGGAAAGTGGGGTTACGTCGAGCAGGACAACATCTTCCATTTCACCGGCCAGCACACCGGCCTGGATGGCTGCACCAAGTGCTACAACTTCATCAGGGTTAACACTCTGGTTCGGATCCTTGCCTATAAGCTCACGCACCAGTTTTTGCACTGCCGGTATACGAGTTGAGCCGCCGACAAGAATAATCTCATCGATATCTTTTTCGGTCAGCTTTGCATCGGCCAGCGCATCTTTTACCGGCTGACGGCAGCGCTCAACCAGGCTGTGGGTTAAATCGTCAAACTTAGCCCTGGTCAGCTTGGTATCCAGGTGCTTGGGTCCATCTGCCCCGGCAGTGATAAAGGGAATGCTGATTGCTGTTTCAGTAGTTGATGAGAGTTCAACTTTTGCTTTTTCTGCTGCTTCAATCAGCCGCTGCAAAGCCTGCTTGTCCTGGCGCAGGTCTATGCCCTGGTCTTTTTTAAACTCATCTGCCAGCCAGTCAACAACCGCCTTATCGAAGTTGTCGCCACCAAGGTGTGTGTCACCGTTAGTTGCTTTAACTTCAAAAACTCCGTCTCCAACTTCAAGAATTGAAACATCAAAAGTCCCACCACCAAGGTCAAATACCAGGATGGTTTCGTTTACTTTTTTGTCCAATCCGTATGCCAGGGAAGCTGCTGTCGGTTCGTTGATGATTCTCAAGACATTTAAACCGGCAATTTTCCCTGCATCCTTGGTTGCCTGGCGTTGCGCATCGTTAAAGTAAGCAGGAACTGTGATTACAGCATCAGTGACTTTTTCTCCCAGGTGCTTTGAAGCGTCCTCAACCATTTTTTTCAGGACCATGGCCGAGATTTCTTCGGGAGCATAATCCTTGTCATTGATTTTGAAGCGCACAGCATTGTTTGGACCCGCTTTAACGATGTAGGGGACCAGGCTGCGCTCCGATTCTACTTCATCATACTTGCGTCCAATAAAACGTTTGACCGAAAAGAGGGTCTTTTCCGGGTTCAGGGCAGCCTGACGCTTGGCTACCTGCCCTACCAATCTCTCCCCGGAGTCTTTAAAAGCTACTACCGAGGGAGTGGT
>SLQM01000095.1 GCA_007131435.1 Syntrophomonadaceae bacterium | reverse complement strand
TGCAGGCGTAAAGAATCAAAACTTGCCCTGGAAGGCCCCAACCTGATCCGGGAGGCAGTGAAAGCCGGCATCTACCCATCAACTGTATTTTTTACAGGCTTGTATTATGAAAATGAAGGAAGAGATTGGTTAATTGAACTTCAAAGCGCTGATAAGTACCTGTTGGACAGCTCGCTTTTTAATAAAATGGCCGAAACAGAAAACCCAAGGGGTGTTGCTGCAATAGTCCCATATGATTTCAATAATCCTTTTCCTGCTAAAAGTAATAGTTCTATCTACATCATCCTCGACAGCCTTCAGGATCCTGGGAATATGGGTACAATCATCAGGACCGCTGCTGCTGTAGGAGTTAATACGATCTACTGCTTAAAGGGAACAGTAGACCCCTTCAGCCCTAAGGTATTAAGGGCGACTGCAGGTAATATTTTCAGGGTTAGAATTGAAGAAGTTCAGAATTCAGCACTTTTGGTAGAAGAACTTAAGGCAAAAGGAATAATCACCGCTGCCGCAATTCCCGGTAGTGGGAAAATATATTGGAGTGCTGATTTAAAAGAACCTTTAGCTCTAATGATTGGCAATGAAGCCAGGGGGTTGAGCGGTGAGCTGCTTGACCAGGCCGAATTGAAGATTCAGCTCCCCCTGGCTGATGGGGTTGAATCTTTGAATGCCTCGGTTGCTGCAGGGGTAATTCTTTATGAAGCATTAAGGCAGAGGATGCAATAAAGTAGATTCCACTTGAATCTCACAGTGCTTGGTGCTATAATGCTTGTATCTTTAATTAACCTATTGCGATGAAGGAGATAAGTAAGCGGTAAAAAGCTTTGGATAAGGGAGGAACAGCCCTGACTGAAAGCTGTCCCGAAGCCGGCCGCTGAAATTCACTCCCGAGTTTTCCACTGAAGGGCTAAACAGCCTTGTAGGATGGGTACGGTAATCCCGTTATCGATTATGAGTGAGTCAACAGCGGCTAAGCTGGGTGGTACCGCGGAAGAATGTCTTTCGTCCCTCATTTGAGGGATTTTTTATTTTTGGAGGTGGAGTATTTGCTCGAGAAATTGAAAGATTTGGAACTGGAAACCCTGGTAAAAATTGAACAAGCTGAAAACATGGATCAATTGAGGGAAATCAAGGTAAGGGTGCTTGGTAAAAAAGGAGAATTAACCGGCCTTTTACGCAGCCTGGGCTGCATATCTGCAGAAGAAAGGCCTGCTGTCGGCAAAAAAGCCAACCTGCTGAGGGAAGAGCTGGAAAATGCGATTAAGCTTAAAGAACAAGTATTAAGTGACAAAATGAAAGCAGAGAAATGGGAAAAACAGCGCTTTGATGTAACATTGCCGGGCAGGCCGGTACTGATGGGCCAGAAACATCCCCTGACCCTGGTTATGGATGAAATAAAACAGATTTTTTTAGGCCTCGGGTTCCAGGTGGTTCATGGCCCGGATATAGAAAGTGATTACTATAACTTTGAAGCGCTGAACATTCCACCTGAACATCCGGCAAGGGATATGCAGGATTCATTCTATATTACCGATCAATACCTGCTGCGCACTCATACATCGCCTGTTCAGATTAGGGCAATGGAAAAACAGGCCCCAACTCTTCCGGTAAGAGTGATTGCTCCAGGTAAAGTTTTCAGGCGCGATGATGATGCAACGCATTCGCCAATGTTTCACCAGGTCGAAGGCCTTGCCGTAGATTATGAAATCTCTTTTGCCGATCTAAAAGGGACACTTTTGCTTTTTGTCCGTGAAATGTTTGGGCCAGAACAAAGAATCCGTTTGCGGCCAAGTTTTTTCCCTTTCACTGAACCGAGCGCAGAAGTTGATATATCCTGCATTATGTGCAATGGCGAGGGCTGTCGTGTATGCAGCAATACTGGATGGTTAGAAATACTTGGTGCTGGAATGGTCCATCCCCGCGTACTCGAAGTCTCAGGTTACAACCCTAAAGAGGTAACCGGCTTTGCTTTTGGAATGGGCGTGGAAAGGATCGCCATGCTGAAGTACGGGGTAGGTGACTTGCGCCTCTTTTTTTCTAATGACCTGCGTTTTTTAAGGCAGTTTGGCTGATTTAAAATCCTGGTTAATTTGTTGCATTAGCCTTTTTAAATAGTTAGATAAGGTGGTTGAATGGAGGGTGTATGATGAGAGTTTCCTATGAATGGCTGCTGGACTATGTAAACCCGGGAATATCTGCCCTGGAACTTGCTGACATGTTTAACCTGTCTGGAGTAGAGGTGGGAGCGGTTGAACGATTTGGCCCTCAACTGCCTAATGTGGTTGTGGGAGAAGTAGTCGAAAAGAAGGATCATCCCGGGCGGGATAACTTAGTTATAGTCCAGGCAGATGTGGGTGATGATAGCTTAAGCATAGTATGTGGCGCGAAGAACATGGAGATTGGTGACAAAGTTATAGTGGCCAAACCTGGATCAGAACTGCCCGGTTCGCGCAAAATTGAGCGGGCTGTAATCTATGGAGAAACTTCTTCCGGAATGCTCTGTTCTGCCCAGGAACTGGGGCTTGAACTTGGGTCAGCCGATGAAATACTTATTCTCGACAGTTCTGCTGTAATTGGCGAAGATGCAGAGAAAGCGCTGGGTTTTGATGATTACATCATACACCTGGAGCTGACGCCAAACAGGGCAGATTGCCTGGGGCTGATTGGTGTTGCATATGAAGTTGCCGCTTTGACCGGGGCAACAGTAGATTTCCCCCCGCTTAATCCTCCTGAGACAGGCGAAGATATAAATGAGCTGGTCAGGATCAGGGTTGAAGATGAGGATCTTTGCTCGCGTTACACGGCCCGCATTATAAAGAATATAAAAATTGGGAAGTCGCCTTTATGGCTTCAGCTCAGGCTTTTGAAAGCTGGAATCAGGCCGATCAGCAATGTGGTTGATATTACCAATTATGTAATGTGGGAGTTTGGGCAACCCCTTCATGCATTTGATTTCGACCTGGTTAAAAAGGGAGAAATAGTTGTTCGCCGGGCAGGCAATGGCGAATTCCTGGTTACGCTTGACGGTTTAAAACGGAAGTTAGATCCAAATGCACTGGTAATTGTAGATGGTCTGGAACCCATAGGATTAGCAGGAGTAATGGGCGGTGAAAATACTGAGATCAGGTATTCAACCAACCAAATATTGATCGAGGCTGCTAACTTTGATCCCACCAATGTCAGGAGAACAGCTAGGCGTTTTAATCTTCCATCCGAGGCGTCTCAGCGTTTTGAAAAAGGTGTCAATCCAGAAGCGGCTATTTGGGCCCAGGACAGGACTGCCCTGCTGGTGAGTCAAATAGTCGGAGGAGAAGTGGTTAGGGGGATTGTTGATTGTAACCGGGCTTCCCTGGAGCCGAAAATAGTCCAATTGCGGCCTGACAGGGTAAATAATTTACTCGGTGTAAAAATAGATCAGGCTATTATCGGTAATATTTTAAACGGGCTAGGGTTTAAGGTGAAAAGTGCGGGCACTAACCTCCTTGAGGTATCGGTCCCGTTGAGGCGAGCTGATATAAATATTGAAGAAGATTTGATAGAAGAGGTTGCCAGGCTATACGGTTATGATAAAATACCGGTCTCTTTGCCAGAGGGCAAATTAATCGAGAATCGTGAATCAAAGGAAGAAAGGCTAAATGACCTGGTTAAAAAGATTATGGTTGCAGGTGGCTATTATGAATGTATTACCTACTCTTTTATTAACCCTGCAACTTTACAGTATTTAAGATTGCCGTCAGGCGATCCAAGGTTAAATGCCGTTCCGGTTCAGAATCCTTTTTCTGAAGAACAGGCTATAATGAGAACAAGCCTGATACCAGGCCTGTTAAAAGTAATTCAGCATAATATTAATCACCGTGAAATGAACCTGATGCTCTTTGAATTGGGTTCTGTATATGAACCAAAATCATTGCCTCTTCAAGAACTGCCGGCTGAAATAAAGAAACTGGCCATTGCTGTGACAGGCATGATTCCGGAAGCTAACTGGATAGAAAGTTCAACGGAAGCTGATATATTTGTTTTAAAAGGGATCCTGCAGGAGCTGTTCAACAAGCTGGGAATTAGTGACGTGGAATACATACCAGGTATTCAGCCTTTTTCACACCCCACCCGTGGTGCATTTGTTATTAAGGATAAAAGGGAACTTGGTTACCTGACAGAAATACATCCGGAGGTAGCCGAAGTATGGGAAATACCTCAGCCTGTGTCTGTTTGTGAAATCGATTTGGAGATATTAAATAGCCTTGCCAATCCGGTGCCTGCAGTATCGCCTTTGCCGCGCTATCCGGCTGCAAAAAGAGATTTGGCGCTTCTTGTTAGCAAGGATGTATCAGCCCGCAGGCTTGAAGAAACTATCAAAACGGCTGGCAATGATTTGGTAACAGAGGTTGTTCTCTTTGATGTATATGAAGGAAAACAAATACCTGAAGGGAAGCGCAGCCTTGCATATTCAATTAGATTCAGGCATGATGAAGGAACTTTAACCGACCAGGAGGTTAATAACACCCTGTCAAAAATACAACAGGCGCTCTTTGCGCTCGGAGCTGAAGTGCGGGGGATGGAGTAAGGCAGGATATCAAGGTTGCCATCGCGAATTATGCAGCAATTAGTTCTTTCGGAATGGAAGGCAGGGTTATAGATGGAGAGCGATGAAAAAAACCGCATATCTGTGATGATTATGGGAGAAGAATATGTTTTAAAAGGCACATCATCTCCTGAAGAGATGTATAACGTCGGCCGCTATGTCGATCGGTTGATGAGAACCCTGGCAGAGAAAAATTTGCAAATGAACAGGCACAAGATAGCCGTGTTGACGGCATTAAATCTTGCGGATGAGCTGCTCAGGCTGAAGGAAGAGATTCAGCAAAAGGGTGATAATCAGAACCAGGGTGATAGCGATGGCCTGGCTTGATATTTTTCTGCTTATCATCTTCATATTTCATCTTGTAAGCGGATTTTCCAGGGGGCTTTTCAAACAGTTAATTGATATTTTAGGTATTTTCTTGGCCATTGTTTTGTCAATTTGGGGCAGCAGAAATTTTAGTAATGTCCTGGTTGAATATATAAACCCCGAAAATATTATTCCACACCATGAACTAATGGTTAGGCTAGGGGTTAATGTAGCCCTCGAACAAGCGCCGCAAATAATAGCCGGCATCCTCACTTTTCTTATTCTATTTTTACTTTTAAGCCTTGTTTTTAAACTTTTCTCTGGCAGTTTCCGCTTGATAAACCGCATACCTGTAGTCGGCTTGTTAAACCGTATATGGGGAGGGATCCTTGGGGCAGTAGTAGGGCTGGTTTTTGTCTATATCATTATAGCCTCATTATCTCTTCTTCCATTAAAAATTTTTATAGATGCCCTGGAAAACTCTGAGATAGTATTTGTTGCTGACCACTATATAACACCATATGCTGCAGAGTTAAAAGATCAAATTATAGAGTTTTATCTAGATGTTAATGAATAAAATTATTTTGCAGCATATATCAAAGCTGTTACAGTTGTCTTATTTTTTACTACCCGTTCTCATATTAAGCAAGGTGATTAATGGTTGAGTATAAAAATTTTGGATACAGGCTTCTATGCACGTGATTCAGTATCAGTAGCAAAATCCTTACTTGGCAAGTTATTATGCCACGAGACTGAAGATGGGTTTGTTAGCGGTATTATTGTGGAAACTGAGGCCTATTTATCGGAAAATGATTTGGCCTGTCATGCCAACCGTGGTAAAACCAAACGTAATTCAACCATGTTTGCTGAGCCTGGAAAAGCATATGTATATTTTATTTATGGCATCTACTACTGCTTCAATGTTGTAACAGGGGAAAAAGATAAAGGAGAAGCAGTTTTAGTTAGAGCTCTAGAGCCGCAAGATGGCCTGGAAATTATGAAAAAGAATCGGGGCTATGAACACCCCTTAAACAACCTGACCAGCGGTCCAGGCAAGCTCTGTATAGCCCTGGCAATAAGTAAGAATCATGATGGACATGATCTAAGGTTTAAACCTTTATATATAGCGGAACAGGGATTGCTGATCCAGGACAAAAATATTATATCGGCACCGCGTATCGGGATATCAACAGCCCGGGACAAGCTGCTACGTTTCTACTGGTCAGGTAATGAATATATATCTAGGAGAAATTAGTTTGAGTAGTGTTATAACAGAAAGAGAAGTTAAGGTCTTACAATTTGACCAAATTCGGCAGCGACTTGCACAATTAACAAGTACTCCGCTTGCAGAAAAGAAGGCCATGGAGATAACACCGTCATCGGATTATTCTGAAGTGCTTGAAGCGCAGAATAAAACCAGTGAAGGTCGGTTGCTTTGCCGGAAAAACCTTTTTTTACCTTCCAGGGTAGTTGATATCGAGCCATACATTTTCCGGGCGGATAAGGGTTCCCTGCTTGCTGGTAATGAACTTTCGGCTGTAATGTTGTTTTTAAAAGCTGCTAAAAGGTGGGTTGTATTTTTTAAAGATAGCGATAACCGAGATCTGTTTCCACTTTTATCAGAAATGGCGGGGCAGCTAAACACCTGCCCCAGCCTTGCTTCAGCCCTGGAGAGATCTATAGATGAGGATGGAAATATCCTGGATGGTGCCTCAAGCCTGTTGTCTTCATTGCGAAGGCAGAAACTGTCTTTGCAAAACAAGATCAGGGACAAGCTGGATGAATACCTGAGGAATTCTAACTTCAGGCGCTACCTGCAAGATAACCTGGTTACAATTAGGGGAGATAGGTTTGTTTTACCGGTTAAGCAGGAGTACAGGCAAAATGTGCAGGGTGTTGTCCATGATCAGTCAGCCAGCGGTGCCACTCTTTTTATCGAACCGCTGCCGGTTGTGCAAATGCAAAATGACTTAATTACTCTGCAGCGACAGGAAGAACAGGAAATTGAACGTATTTTATACCAACTGGCAAGTGATGTTGCTTCTTTTAAGCCGGAGCTAACTGCTAATCAAGTAGTTTATACAGAGCTTGATCTTACGGTGGCTAAGGGCAAGTTTAGCCTTACAGGTGAGTGTAATCAGCCTGAGCTAAAAAATGAGAGCAATTATACTATTAAGCTTATTGATGCTTTTCACCCTTTGCTGGAAGGTGAAAAGATTCCGCTTTCGGTTGAACTGGGGGAAAAAGTTCAAACCCTGGTCTTGACCGGACCTAACACGGGTGGAAAAACTGTGGCCCTGAAAACAATTGGACTGTTGATAATTATGTCGCAGTGCGGTTTCCATATTCCGGCAGCAAAAGAAACTTCTATTTCTGTATTTAAAAAGATAAGGGCAGATATTGGCGATGAGCAAAGTATTGCCCAGTCTTTAAGTACTTTTTCTGGCCACATGAAAAATATAATTGAAACTGTGGAGAATGCTAGGCCAGGTTCCCTTGTCCTGCTTGATGAACTCGGAGCGGGTACTGATCCTTCAGAGGGAGCGGCGCTTGCCATGGCAATTCTGGATGAACTAACTGTTCAGGGAGCGCTAACCGTTGCGACAACACATATTAACGAACTCAAGCTTTTTGCACAGGTCCAGGAATTGATGCAGAATGCTGCCATGGAATTTAACCCCGACACATTAACGCCAACCTATAAGTTGTTACAGGGCGTGCCCGGTCAGAGTAATGCCTTTTATATTGCGGAAAGATTGGGGCTGGGCCCGAATGTTATAGAAAAGGCAAAGAATTTCGTTCATCGTTCACATGACCAGGTTGAATCAGTCATAGCGAGCCTGGTTGAAGACCAGCAGCGCTACGAGAGAGATAGCCGCAAAGCAGCCCTTGATAGAAACAGGGCTGAGGTCATGATGGAAGAGCTGGAAAAAGAGAAAACGCTGCTGCGAGCCAGGCGTGATGACATCCTAAATGAAGCAAGAGAGGAGGCCAGGCAAATCTTAAAGGGCGCTAAGGATTCAGCTGACCGATTGCTTAAGGAATTGAGAAGCATGAAAGCAGAAGGTGCTGAGCTGTCTTTAGCCAGGGCCGAGCAATTACGCAGGGACATTAACACTATATACAGTGGAGCAAACTACTTTGATCGTGAGGGTAAGGATGCGATCGCTATTAGGGCGGAAGATTTATCAATCGGTTTACAGGTATATGTGCCCAGCCTAAGGCAAAAAGGGGAGATCATAGCTTTTTCCAAGGATGAGGCACATCTACAGGTTGGGTCTATCAAAGTTCAACTGCCCCTTGAAGACCTTCAAAAGCTTGATGAAAAGTATAAAGATAAAAAAAAGGGCAGTGACCATAAGGGCGGTTATTCTGTAGAAAAAGACTTATCAATAACAAGCAGTATAGATTTACGGGGGCTGAATTTTGATGAGGCCCGCCCGTTGGTAGAGAAATTGATTGATGACGCCCTCTGGGTAGGCTTGAAAAGGGTAGATTTGATCCATGGCAAAGGTACGGGAAAGCTGAAAAAGGCATTGCAAGATTATTTGAAAGGTCATGCACTGGTCGATGATTACCGCAGCGGGGCTCCTGGTGAGGGCGGTGAAGGTGTGACTGTAGTGCGGATTAAATAAGGAGCACTTACAAAGTGGAAGATTTCTACTTACAAAAGCTAATCATGGATTTACTGGAGCCTGAAATTCTAAAAACTACAGAACAGGTTGTAGAAGAATTTAGAATGGAACACCCTGATCAATGGAAGGCTCTTAAAAAAGAAGGGGAGATACTTTATGGAAGCAGTTGCAGCTCAGTGCAGCAACCTTCCACACGCATCTCCCAGCTTCTTATTAATCTGCCTGCAAATGAATGAATAGCGGTTCGAAAAAACAATGTAACATTTTGGAGAAAAAGTAAAATGCTTTAGTTCGGTTCTCTGCCTTTTGATACAACAAGGCTTACTTCACGCCCTTTTCCGACTATTGTTCCCGGTTCTGGAACCTGGCTTATTACCCGGTTAAGCAAAAATTCATCACTGTATTCAAATACTATATTGCCCACTCTA
>SLQM01000182.1 GCA_007131435.1 Syntrophomonadaceae bacterium | reverse complement strand
GGTTAAGGGTAAATTTAGCGTTCGCGGCGATATTGTCGATATCTACCCCCCCGACAGTGAAAAACCGCTGCGGGTTGAGCTGTTTGACAACATTATTGAGTCTATGCGCGCTTTTGATCCTCTCGACCAGCGCTCAAAGGAGTCGCTCCAGAAATCTGATATTATACCGGCCAGGGAATTAATCCTAGATAATAAGTTTTACAGAGTTGGAGAACAAAAGATTAGAATAAGCCTTGAAAATGCGCTTGACAGGTTGACCAGACGCCGAGAAAAGGGCGCTGCCGGAAAACTTGAGCAGCAAGTCGAGAGGCATCTACACTTACTTGCCCAACCGGAAGGCCTGGATAATCTTTCTTCTTACTTTTCATTTTTTTATGGCTATGGTGCATCAATCGCAGATTATTTTTCCCCCGGCTCTTTATTTATCCTGGCAGAACCGTCATCCTTTACAGCCTGCATGGAAGATTTGGCCAGGCAATATAACGAATACTTAAGCAGCATGGCAATAGCGGGAGAACTTATATTGCCGCCTCTAGAGTCCCTCTGGAAACCGGAGCAGCTTGTTTCCAATGTCAGGTGCCCGGTAGCAGGTTTAAGCCTTTTCCCGGAAACAGAAAATATTTTTAAGCCTCACAGCACCCATACACTTGAGGCGAAAAATGTACCTTTCTATCATGGGCAGGGCGAGTTATTTAAAACAGATTATCAGGCATGGCTGGCAGATAGCTATGAAATATATATTGTAGCTGATAACGAAGAGCGAGCAAAAAGGCTGCTGCAGTTTATTGATCATTCAGAACTTGAAACTGACAGCAGGCCCAACATTATGGAAGGCAGCCTGGAAGAGGGCTTTACTATTCCTGCAATTAAGCTTGCCCTGGTTACGGAACGTAATTTACTGCCGCTGCGTAAAAAGAAAAGGCGCATCAGGCAGAGGCAAGGAATTCAACTCAGTGATTACAGGGAGTTGGTTGTAGGAGATTATATAGTTCATGAACAGCATGGTATAGGACGTTATGGCGGGTTAAACACCCTGGAAGTGGGAGGCAAAAAAAGAGACTACCTGCTTTTGAAATACAAGGGTACGGATAAACTATATATACCTGTTGAACAGGTTGGCCTGATCCAGAAATATTCATCCAGTGAAAGTCCTGCGCCCCGCCTCCACAGCCTCGGAGGCGGAGAATGGCAAAGGCTGAAGAAAAAAATTAGCCGCTCGGTTGAAGAACTGGCAAGGGATTTACTGGCGCTTTATGCTGCCAGGCAGGCTGTTGAAGGATATAGCTATGGACCCGATCATCCCTGGCAGTCAGAATTTGAAGCACAGTTCCCCTTTGAAGAGACACCGGATCAACTGAAAGCGATAGAAGACGTAAAAAATGATCTTGAGCAGCATTATCCGATGGATCGCCTGCTTTGTGGCGATGTGGGCTATGGAAAAACCGAAGTGGCAATGCGTGCTGCTTTTAAAGCTGCCATGGAGGGAAAACAGACTGCGCTGCTGGTTCCTACAACCGTTCTTGCCCAGCAGCATTACAGGACTTTCAGCGAGCGGTTTAAAGGTTTTCCTGTCAGGGTAGCCCAGCTTAGCAGGTTTGTAAGTCCATCAATGCAAAAAGAGGTAATCAAGGATCTGGCTGCCGGAAAAATTGATATTATTATAGGCACCCACCGGCTGCTTTCAGCGGATGTGCAATTTCTCGATCTCGGGCTGCTGGTAGTTGACGAAGAACACCGTTTCGGGGTTAAACAAAAAGAAAAAATTAAACACCTGCGGCTGGAGGTTGATACCCTGGCAATGACCGCCACCCCGATACCGAGGACACTGCATCTTTCACTTTCGGGCGGACGCGATTTTAGCATAATTGATACCCCGCCCGAGGATCGTTATCCCATCCAGACCTATGTCATGGAATACTCGGAAATCCTTGTAAAAGAAGCAATACAAAGGGAGTTAAGCCGTGAGGGGCAGGTATTTATTGTTTACAACAGGGTAGAGAGTATAGACCGCTTTGCGGAAAGAATTCGCAGCCTTTTCCCCCAAGCCTCTATAGCGGTAGGTCACGGTCAAATGCCGGAAAGGGCCCTGGAAAAGATCATGGCTGCTTTCCAGGAAGGCCTCTACCAGGTGCTTGTCAGCACAACAATTATTGAATCTGGCCTTGATATTCCAAATGTAAATACACTGATCATCTGTGATGCTGATCGCTTTGGTTTGGCCCAACTTTACCAGATCAGGGGTAGGGTCGGGCGTTCTAACCGCATAGCGTATGCCTATCTTACCTACAGGAAAGATAGGATGATTTCAGAAACCGCAAAGAAAAGGTTGAGGGCGGTAAAAGAGTTAACCGAACTGGGATCGGGTTTTAAGCTGGCCCTGAGGGACCTGGAAATAAGGGGTGCAGGAAATATATTGGGAGCAGAACAGCATGGATTTATTGCTGCTGTTGGTTTTGATATGTATACCAGGCTGCTTGAAGAAGCTGTAGCGCGGTTGAAGAATGAAAAAAGGCCGATCGCGGTTAATACCCGCCTGGAGCTGAACCAGGATGCCTATATCCCTTCATCATACATAGCTGCCCAGGATCAAAAAATTGATTTTTACCAGCGCATATTCAGAGCTGTGAATAAGGCGGAACTGGATGAAATCAAAGAAGAACTGGGTGATCGTTACGGCCAACTTCCTTTGCCGGTGCAGAGGCTTATAAATTTAGCAGAATTAAGGGGTAAGGCTATTAAGCTGGGTATTGAATATATTGGACTGCAAAATAAAAATATTTTGGTCCAGTTTCACCCGAAATTCAGGTTTGCACAGACCGGGCAAGATGTAATCCGTGGCTTAAAAAACTGGGATTTAATGATTACATCTGATAAACCGCTGACGCTTAAGATAAAAGGCGCAGGTGATTCATCATTGCTGCTTAAAGAACTGGATCTTTTCCTTAACTTGCTGGAAGAAGGAGTTAGCTATCAATTGCCCGGCAAATAGTAGTTTTGCCGGTAGCTGTAAGCGGGGATACTTGTTATAATGGGATATCGTTGTTAACCTATAAATGGAAGATAAGAAGGTATCTAATTTGACCAGCAGAAATGCAGCATTTATCAGGGGAGCTGCTATCCTGGCAGCTACAGGTATAGCTGCCAGGGTCATAGGCGCAGTTTTCAGGATTGTCCTGGCGGCGATCCTTGGTGACGAAGGCATCGGCCTCTACATGTATGCCTACCCAATTTACTCGACATTGCTGGTTGTATCGACAGCAGGCATTCCGGTGGCTCTTTCAAAGCTAATGGCAGAAAAAATTGCTTTTAATGATTACCCTTCGGCCATGAGAATATTCCGGATAGCATTTTTTATTTTAACCTTTACCGGGTTATTGATCACCCTGGTCTTAATCCTTGGAGCTAATTTTTTTGCCGCAGTTATTGTAAAAGATATGAAAGCAGTATGGCCATTGATCGCCATATCGCCGGCCATATTTTTTGTAACAATCATGGCAGCACTGCGGGGTTTTTTTCAGGGCCAGCAAAACATGCTGCCCACTGCAGTATCACAGCTCCTGGAGCAGCTTTTCAGGGTTGGGTTTTCAATATTCATGGTTGTGCTGCTTCTGCCTGTTGGGCTTGAATTTGCTGCGGCAGGAGCGACTTCAGGCGCCGCCGCCGGCGGGTTGGCCGGCCTTATATACCTCACCTATTATTATTGGCGAAGAAAGAAAGATTTTGCCGGACAGCTGTACCTGGAGCCCGGACAGAGTTTCGACCCGGCGGGAAAAATTGTTTCGAGCATCTTCAGCCTGGCAATCCCGGTCACAATCGGAGGGCTGGTCGTACCGCTTATATCTTTAATTGATCTCGCCGTAGTGCCCCGTCAGCTGCAGGCAGCCGGGTTTGATCTTGAAACTTCCAGGGCTCTCTACGGCCAACTAACCGGGATGGCCGGCCCTATAGTTTATTTCCCCAATGTTATAGCCCTGGCTTTGAGTATCAGTCTTGTTCCTGCTATTTCGGAAGCATATGCATTAAAAAACAGGGATTTAATCCAGAGCCGTAGTTCAATTGCAGTTAAGCTTACTGTTCTTTTTTCCCTCCCTTCTGCACTTGGCCTGTTTTTGCTGGCTGAGCCGATCACGGTTTTACTTTATAACAATGCAGCAGCTGGTTATTCCCTGGCTTTAATGTCGTGGACAGTTATACCTTTATGCCTTTACGTGACGACGACAGGCCTGATCCAGGGCCTTGGCAAACCGATAGTACCTGCCCTGAATATGTTTGTTGGCGGGCTGGTTAAGATAGTTTTCGCCTGGTACTTAACTCCTATCCCTGCCCTGAACGTGGGAGGTGCGGCAATTGCCTCAATTATTGGCATTGGCGTTGCTGCTGCCTTAAACCTGAACTATGTTGCCAGGGCTACCGGCTGGCGAGGAAACGCTAAAGCACTTATCATATTACCCCTTGGCGCTGCTGCTGTAATGGGCCTGTCTGTTTTTATCTGCTATCGCGCAGTAGTGTTTTTCGGGGAATCTCTTTTGTCCAGCGGCCTGTTAAATGCAATTGCAGTTTTGATGGCCATTTTTATCGGCGCCCTCGTCTACAGCCTGGCATTGCTGCTCCTTGGCGCATTAAAACGGGAAGAACTGCAGCAGGTTCCTCACCTGGGGGCACGCCTAACCGTTTTTTTTGAAAGGCTAGGTTTATTAAAAAATACCTGATGGAGCTGATTTTTTGAGCAAAATTATTATTATTGGCCTTGGTCCCGGGAACCCTGAATACCTGACCAGGGAAGCCCTGCGCTGCCTGGTATCTGGGCACCCTGTTTTTTTCCGCACCATGCATCACCCCTCTGCCCGTTTTATGGCAGGCAAAACAGCAGAATGCAAGAGTTTTGACTCTATCTACGAGAAGGGTGAAAATTTTAATTCAGTATATCGGCTGATAACCGAGAGGCTGATGAGAGCCGCAAAAATGAGAGGAACCATTTGCTATGCTGTACCTGGCCATCCACTGGTTGGAGAGGCAACAGTCGAAAGATTGATGACTGAAGCTCCACGCAGGGGGATCAAGGTAAGGATAGTAGAAGGACTTAGCTTTCTTGAACCGGTCCTGACCTGTCTTGAAATAGATATGCTTGATGGAGTAACTGTGATTGATGCATTGTCTATAAATAATTTAAAAGAGCCGGTTAAAAACCACCTGGTAATCGCCCAGGTTTATAACCGCACCCAGGTGTCCCGGGTTAAGCTGGCCTTACTGGAGCTTTACCCGGCAGATTACCCGGTTAAAATTGTAAGGGAAGCCGGTACGCCGGGGCAAAGGGTGCTGAATATCTTCCTGGGCAATCTTGACAGGGCTAAAGGTTTTAACCACCTGACCACTGTTTACCTCCCTCCATATAAAGGAAAAACTACGGGAGATCTTGTCGAGGTTATGTCGCGCCTGCGTTCGCAGAGCGGGTGCCCCTGGGACAAAAAACAGGACCATAATAGCCTCAGGCAGTACCTGGTTGAAGAGGCTTACGAGGTTGTTGCTGCCATAGACAGGGGCAGCGATGGTGAACTTATGGAGGAGCTGGGTGACGTTTTGCTGCAAGTAGTATTTCACAGCCAGATAGCAAAAGAAGAAAATCGCTTTGATTATTACATGGTGGTAAATGCTATAGTAGCCAAGCTGATTCGCCGTCACCCACACGTTTTTGGAGATGATTTTGCAGAAAACCCTGACCAGGTAAAAGTCCTCTGGGAGCAGATAAAGGTTAACGAACGCAGCAATGAAAAACCGGCAAAGAGGATTGAAGTTGATCAAGGGCTTCCAGCCTTGCTTAAAGCCTATAAGCTTCAAAAAAAGGCTGCAGAAATGGGGTTTGACTGGCCCACGGTTGTTGGACCCCTGGATAAGGCCAGGGAAGAGTTAGCTGAATTAGAGGAAGCCTGCAGAAGCGGGGAATCTTTAGCGATCGAAGAGGAACTGGGAGATTTTCTATTTACCATCGTAAACATGGCCCGCTTTTTGAAAGTAAACCCGGAGCTTGCCCTGGGTAAAACTATAACAAAGTTTTATAAAAGATTTGGTTATGTATTAGAGAAGGTTGACGAATCGGGGAAGCCCATTTCTGATTTTTCGTTGGAAGAGCTCGACAAATGGTGGGAAGATGCTAAAAAAATAAGGAAAAAGCGTAAATAAAGCAGGAATCTTGGAGGCAAGAGCGAATAAGCATAGTTATTAAGAAACTTTATTTTGTATGAGGAGGGCTTTATAAGTGAATAAATCTGAACTGGTAGATCTTGTTTCAGAAAAGACGGAAATGTCAAAGAAGGATAGTGAGAAGGCGGTTAAAGCAGTACTTGACAGTATTACCGAAGGTTTAACCCGCGGTGACAAGGTTCAGCTTGTCGGGTTCGGTACATTTGAAGTGAGAAGCCGCAAAGAGCGTGAAGGTCGTAACCCTGCCACTGGGGAAAAAATTAAAATTAAAGCTTTGAAAGTTCCTGCGTTCAAGCCGGGCAAAGCGCTAAAAGAAAAAGTTAAATAATCATACCGAAGTGGCATTTGATATTATAACCGTTAAGCATTCCCCCTGTTCAGGCAGGGGGAATTTTCTTGATGTTGCAGGAAAAAAGCCCCTAATGTCGAAGGGATTATAAAAATATGGAAAAAAGCTGTGAAAACCATGAGAAAAAAAGCTTTAAAATCAGAAGATACTGTTTCTGTAATCCCCGGTCGCTACAAAAATAACCGTTACAGTTTATACCGGTTGGTTTCAGCCGTGTGCTTCCTGTTCATGATTTGCCTTTTATTAGTTATAGCAGCCCAGTATATTCAGCAATTAAGAGTAAGGCAGGAGTTAGCGGAACTTGAAGCCAGGATTGAAACGAACAGGGATAAACAGGTAGCTTTAGAGATTGAAGTTGAGCGTCTCCAGGAATTAGGATATATTGAGTCACAGGCCCGTGAAAGGCTGGGTTTGGTTAAGCCCGGAGAGCTCATTTTCCAGCTTGAGGATTGACAATATTGGATAAATAGATATAATAACTATAGCTTTTTCCAAATTCTAATAAGGAGGAGTTTTTTATCAAGAAAGAAGTTGTTGTTGGCAGCATAGTGGAAGGGGTGATTACCGGTATAACAAAGTTTGGAGCATTTGTCGAACTGCCTGGGGGTACTACGGGGCTGGTCCATATATCAGAGATCGCCGATGAATACGTCAAAGATATTAATGATTTTTTCAAGAAAGCAGATAAGGTTAAAGTCAAAGTTTTGTCAGTTGAGGGTGGCGGCAAAATAGGACTTTCCATCAGGCAGGCAGTAGAAGGCTCTTCATCGCAGAAGAAAAATCTTAAAAGTAAACCTGCTGCAGTTAATAAAGCTTCATTTGAAGATAAAATGAATCGCTTCCTAAAGGAAAGTGATGAACGGTTGCTCGATTTAAAGCGCAATACAGAATCAAAAAGAGGTGGCGGACGAGGTTCTTTTAGAGAAGCTTTTTAAATAGTAGGAGATGATATTCTGTAGATCGAAAAGCACTCTGGCAAAGGGTGTTTTTTTATCTTTACTTGTAACGGTAGTGAAACAAGGGTTATGATCTATCAAAAATTCTTTAAGTATATTAATGAAAACAAATTACTATCTCCCGGTGACGGAGCTGTTTTAGCTGTTTCGGGCGGACCGGATTCTTTGTGCCTTCTTTACCTGATGCACCGGCTATCAGAGCAGTTTAAATTAAATTTAGTTGTAGCTCATTTAAACCACTGCCTTCGACCGGAAGCCGAAGAAGAAGCTAAAGGTGTGCAATCTTTGGCAGAACAAATGTCCCTCCCTTTCGTAACCAGGGCTGTTGATATTCGAAAGTTAAAGCAGGAAAAAGGTATTTCGGAGGAAGAAGCAGGGAGACTGGCCCGTTATAGCCTGTTGTTTGATGTGGCAAGTAATTATGGGGTTACAAAAATTGCCCTGGGGCATCATCTTGACGACCAGGCGGAAACGGTGCTTTTAAATATTATTCGTGGCACCGGCCCGGATGGTTTGGCCGGCATATTACCGCAGAGTCAAAGGGGTAAGTATACTATAATTCGCCCACTGCTTTGTTTCAGAAGAACTGAAATTGAAGATTATTGTAGAGAGAACAAACTTTCACCCTATACGGATAGCACTAACCTGGAGTTAAACTATACGCGCAACAAGCTGCGCCTCGAATTGATACCACAGCTCGAAGGGGAATACAACCCGAGGATCAGGGAAGCGCTTTTTGGCCTGGCAAAATTGGCAGAAGAGGATCGAAAATTTCTTCAGAGCCTGGCCAGGCAGTATTACAATAAGTTGGCAGAAAAAGATAATGATAAAATATTGATAGCCAGGGACAGTTTGCTGAAATTACCTCCCGCTCTCCGTGGACGTATTTTGCGGTTGGCAGTTTTAAATTATATCCCTGCCGGAAGGATTAACCGTAAACATATTGCCAGGCTTGGTATATTCGCCCGCATGGGAAAATCCGGGAAAGTGCTCTTGCTGCCTGGCAAAGTTGAGGCAAGGTGTATAGATAACCGCCTGGTTTTATCTTTGCAGGAAGCTCACAGCGTTAGGAAAATTTTACGGGAATATCAACTTCCTGTGCCTGGCAGGGTAGTCCTCCCGGATGGTAAAATTATAACAGCGGCCCTTAAAGACAAGGATGATCTCATCTGGCCCCCTGAACCTTCAAGGGCCTGCCTTGATTATGCAGGACTGGAGGATGCTCTCTTAAAAGTAACTTATCGATGCCCGGGAGACAGGTTTTTCCCGCAGGGTGCAGCTGGTTCGAAAAAACTGAAAGATTTTCTGATTGATCAAAAAGTGCCGTTCCATCAGCGCGATTGCCTGCCGCTGGTGAAAGCCGATGATACAATTATCTGGGTTGCTGGGCAGAGAATTGCCCATCCTTTCCGGGTAACTGGTAAAACGCAAAATGTTTTGGAGCTCGAATATGTTAGTGATCAGTAAAGATTAAAATAAAGGTGGGAGTAGAAATGGCTGAAGAAAAAATGGAAGTTATGCTTTCAGCAGAGGAAATTAATAAGAGAATCAGGGAACTGGCTGCAGAAATATCAAGGGATTACAAGGGTAAAAGTCTTTTTTTAATTGGCGTATTAAAAGGTGCTGTTATTTTTTTAAGCGATTTAATAAGGTACATTAGTGTTCCCCTGGAAATAGATTTTATTGCTGTTTCGAGTTACGGTTCCGACACTACATCTTCAGGAGTTGTAAGGATTCAGAAGGACCTGGAGCAAAGCTTGAAAGGAAAGGATGTATTAATAGTTGAGGATATAGTTGATACAGGTTTAACCCTGAACTATTTATACAATAATATTCAGAGCCGCCAGCCGGATAGTTTAAAAGTAGTTACCCTGCTTGACAAGCCAGATCGCCGCAAGGTTGATTTTAACCCGGATTACTGCGGCTTTACAATTCCCGATCGCTTTGTGATCGGTTACGGGCTTGATTTTGATGAAAATTACCGGCAGCTGGCTGATATATGTGTTTTAAATACTATCGACCAGTGAGTAAATCCAGTTTATTGCTTCTCCATTTGCGGTGTGTTAAAATTGAGTTTAGGCTTTTAATGCCTTAACAGAGAGGAGGAAGCTTATTGAGCCCCTTTTTAAAACAGATAACATTCTACCTGGTTATAGCCCTGGTAGTATTTGCCTTACTAACCATGTTCAATACCGGCGCTCCACCGGAAGAGATCAGGTATGATCAATTTATTGCCAAGATCGACCGCGGTGAAGTAGCGAAGGTTTCTATATTCGGTAATGAAATAGAAGCAGTCCTTAATGATGGAACTGAAGTCAAGACTTTCAGGCCTGAAGATCACAACCTTTCAAACCTGCTCCTGGAAAAAAATATACCCTATGAAACGGATAAGGCCCGCGGCCCAAGTTGGTGGCAAAGCGCCTTAACGTATATGATCCCCTTTCTACTGATTATCGGGATATTTTTCTTTTTCATGCAGCAATCACAGGGCGGCGGTAACAGGGTTATGAACTTTGGCAAGAGCAAAGCCCGGCTGCAGGAAGGCGATAAGAAAAAAGTTACTTTTGCCGATGTGGCCGGTGCCGATGAGGAAAGGGCTGAGCTGGCTGAAGTTGTTGATTTTCTCAAGGACCCGCGAAAGTACATAGAAATCGGAGCCCGCATTCCCAAGGGTTTTTTGCTGGTTGGCCCCCCGGGCACAGGTAAAACCCTGCTGGCCAGGGCTGTTGCCGGTGAAGCAGGAGTTCCATTTTTCAGCATCAGCGGTTCCGACTTTGTTGAAATGTTTGTTGGTGTTGGAGCTTCAAGGGTCAGGGACATGTTTGAAAATGCCAAGAAAAACTCTCCCTGTATTGTTTTCATTGATGAGATAGATGCAGTTGGACGTCAGCGCGGCGCCGGGCTTGGCGGTGGCCACGATGAAAGAGAGCAAACTTTGAACCAGCTGCTGGTGGAAATGGACGGCTTTGATGTTAACGAGGGCATAATTATTATTGCAGCTACTAACCGTCCCGATATTCTCGACCCTGCCCTGCTCAGGCCGGGACGTTTTGACCGAGAAGTTACTGTAGGGTTGCCGGATGTTAATGGTCGGGAAGAGATTCTGAAGGTGCATACCAGGAACAAGCGGCTTTCCGAGCGGGTTGATCTCAAGGTGCTGGCCCGGGGAACACCGGGCTTTACAGGGGCCGATCTTGAAAATGTAGTGAATGAAGCAGCCCTGCTGTCTGCCAGGGTGGCAAAAAAGCGGATTGGCATGCTGGAACTGGAGGAAGCCATAGAGCGGGTTGTAGCAGGAACGCAGAAAAAAAGCCGCGTCATCAGCGCATTTGAGAAAAAGATAGTTGCCTACCATGAGGCCGGACACGCCCTGGTCGGTTACCTTCTGCCCCACACTGACCCGGTGCACAAGGTTTCTATTATCCCCCGCGGACGGGCCGGTGGATATACGCTGATGTTTCCGGAAGAGGATCGTTACTACATGACTAAATCAGAACTTCTCGATAGAGTCAGCACTCTCCTGGGAGGCAGGGTTGCAGAAAAGATAGTATTAAATGATATCAGCACAGGTGCCCAGAACGACCTCGAAAGAGCGACTACTATTGTACGCCAGATGATTATGGAGTATGGGATGAGCGACACTTTAGGGCCCATAACCCTTGGCAAGAAGCATGACCAGGTTTTCCTGGGGCGCGATCTGGCCAGGGACCGGGACTACAGTGAAGAAATTGCCAAGGCAATTGACCAGGAGGTCCGTAAAACTATTGATGACTGCTACCAGAAGGCCCAGGATATCCTGGAAAAAGAAATCGAAAAGCTTGAAGCAATTGCCAAAACGCTGATTGAAAAAGAGACTCTTGATGCCGAAGAAATCAAGGCGATTGTTGAAGGGCGGGAACTGCCTGAGAAA
Source organism: Syntrophomonadaceae bacterium (assembly GCA_007131435.1). Classification (GTDB taxonomy): domain Bacteria; phylum Bacillota; class Dethiobacteria; order DTU022; family DTU022; genus SLQM01. The sequence continues at coordinate 15,976 of SLQM01000182.1, read as the reverse complement.
AGCGAGAAGGCCGATGAAGAGGATAGCGCGGAAAACCAGGACCATCCTGATGCCGGCAGCCCGGAAGCCGTTGCTGCTTCTGCATCCGGGGAACCAGCTCCTGAGGCAGAACCGATAGAGATTAAAAAGAAAGACGATCGACGCGCTTCTTTCCAGAGGCGTTCTAAAAAGAAGGAAAATCCCGGTGAGGAACATTAAGGAGCCTGAAGGCTCCTTTTATGTTGGCTCTTTTTTTACTTTCTCTAAGAACCGGGCTGCATTTTTATAAAATAGTTTGTGAAGATTTTCTGCGGGCAGGTTAAGCTTATTAATACTTTCAATGCCTTTTTCTAAAGGATCGGAGATAAAGGGATAATCGCTGCCGTATATGAAGCGATCGGGGTTAGCTAACATGGCGCTACGGATTTCTTCAGCTGGCGGGGTAAAGGCCTTGTTCTGGAATACAAATGATGTATCAAGATATAGATTGCTGTAGTTATCAAATAGTGCGCTGTAACTTTGCAGATCATAGAGTCCCAGGTGAGGGACGATAAGGTTGAGTTGCGGGAACTTTTCCAGCACCGCGGAGATACCTTGAACCCCAAGGTAATCCTTGTAGGGCAGGGGAAAATTGCTGGCGTGGATGATCACTCCCCTTGATCTTTTTTCCGCCTCCTGATAGAGGGGATACAGTCTGGGGTCATCGGGACGGCACTTTTGAACCAGGCAGTGTATTTTTATCCCTGTGAACCGGTAATCATCGAAGCATTCTTTAACAATTGTTTCCAGGTCAGGGTCAGCAGGGTGAACTGCTCCAAAGGCTTCAAATCTTGGGTGTTGGGAAACGAAATCTGCCAGCCACCTGTTTAGCTTCCCGGCCAGACCGCTCCTGTGTGTGTAGGCAAGAATAAATGCTTTTTCAACTCCCTGGTCAGCCAGGTTTAGCACCAGCGAATCGGGATCGGTTGGAAATGATGTTGTCCAGCCATACCGGTCATGGAAAAAAGATGATACGGCCTGCATCATTTTTTCCGGGAATATGTGTACATGGCAGTCCCAAAGCGGGTAAGTATCTTTTCCTGGGATAAGCAGGGTTAGTAATTCCTTTCTACTGGTTTTATACGGCTGTAAAATTAAGAGCGTATTTACTTTTAACAATTATATCACAGGGATCTGGGGGGAAGAGCAATGACGCAGGGTTTAACCAGCATTCCGGGGATTAAGGTTGGCATAGTGTCAGACCTGGAGGCAGCCACAGGTGTAACAGTTGTCCTTGCAGAAGGTGGGGCATATGGTGCAGTTGAAGTCAGGGGTTCAGCTCCCGGGACCCGTGAAACCGATCTTTTAAGGCCGGGACAGCTGGTAGAACAGGTTCAGGCCATTTTACTTGCCGGTGGAAGCGCTTTCGGTTTAAATGCAGCAGCAGGGGTGATGCGTTACCTGGAAGAAGAAAATCAAGGTTTTCCTGTAGGCCCTTATAATATTCCGATTGTGCCGGGAGCGGTACTTTTTGATCTTTTTATCGGTAGTGGTGATGTAAGGCCCGATGAAGAAATGGGTTACCAGGCCTGCAGGGAGTCAAGCTCTTTACCCGTACCTGAAGGATCAGTAGGCGCAGGTACAGGAGCTACAGTCGCTAAAATTAGCGGGCCACTGCAGGCTGTAAAATCTGGACAGGGCAGCGCTGCAGTGTTAAGTAATGGCCTAATTGTCGCTGCCCTTGTGGTGGTTAATGCTTTCGGTGACGTTTATGACCGGCAGGGAAACCTGCTGGCCGGCCCACGCGATCCGGGAACGATGAAAATGCAAAAGACCCTGGACCTGCTGGTTAGTAATGAAAATCCGGGGTTTCCCGGTAATACCACCCTGGCCGTAGTGGCAACCAATGCAAATATAAAGGATGCTGCCCTGACAAAAATTTGTCAAATGGCCCATGATGGCCTGGCCCGCTCAATCTGGCCTGTCCATACTATGTGGGATGGCGATACTGTATTTGCCCTGTCTAAAGGAAATGTTAATGCAGATGTTAACCTGGTCGGGCTTCTGGCAGCAGAGGCTGTATCCAGCGCGGTGGAACGTGCTGTTCAGAAAGCTGAAACTCTCTGTGGCATTCCGGCAGCCAGTGAACTGGAGTGATTAAGTGATTTAGCATCAGAAATAAAAATTAGTGAAACTTTTAACATTGCAGCAGGAATTAACGTAGATTTGTTGAACTGATAACTTTGTCTGCGTAAAATACAATAGGTCAGGACATTCTATAAAATAAGGAGGTACTATTTATGCCGTTAGATCCGACCAAACATGCTGACTGGGAAATAGCCGAAGCCGCTGAGGCAAATATGAAGAAGGTTTACCAGTTGGCAGAGGAGCTCCAATTGCAAGAGGAAGAGCTTCTGCCGCAAGGCCACTACGTGGCGAAAGTTGACTACAAAAAGGTATTGGAAAGACTGAAAGACAAACCCGATGGCAAGTACATTGATGTAACCGCCATCACCCCAACCCCGCTTGGTGAAGGTAAGTCTACTTCGACCATGGGATTAACCCAGGGTATGGGTAAGCGTGGCAAAAATGTAATTGCAACCATTCGCCAGCCTTCAGGCGGGCCGACCATGAACGTAAAAGGTTCTGCAGCCGGTGGCGGCCTTGCCCAGTGTATCCCCCTTACTCCATTTTCGCTTGGCTTGACCGGGGATATTAATGCTATCATGAACGCCCACAACCTGGCCATGGTAGCGCTAACTTCACGTATCCAGCACGAGTTTAACTCTACTGATGCCTTTTTAGAGCGCAGCGGGTTAAAGCGTTTAAACATCGATCCGCGTAACGTGGAAATGAAATGGATTATTGACTTCTGCGCCCAGGCCCTGCGTAATATTATCATCGGGTTGGGTGGCAGAAAAGATGGATTCATGATGAATTCAAACTTTGCCATTGCCGTTTCATCCGAAGTTATGGCAATTCTAGCTGTAGCCAAGGACCTGAAAGATATGCGTGAGCGGATGGCGAAAATTGTTGTTGCTTACGATAAAAGAGGAAACCCGGTAACCACCGGCGATCTTGATGTGGCAGGCGCGATGACTGCCTGGATGGTTGATGCCATCAACCCGAACCTGATGCAAACTATTGAAGGCCAGCCTGCTTTTGTTCATGCCGGCCCATTTGCCAATATTGCTATCGGTCAGTCTTCTATTATTGCAGACCGCGTAGCCCTGAAACTTGGCGACTACGTGATTACAGAGTCTGGATTTGCAGCCGATATCGGTTTCGAGAAATTCTGGAACCTGAAGTGCCGTATGTCCGATCTTAAGCCGCACTGTGCCGTTGTGGTTGCAACAATTCGGGCCCTGAAGTGTCACGGTGGAGCTCCTGTGCCAATGCCTGGCCAGCCGCTCGATCCTGCTTACAAGGAAGAGAACGTTGAGTGGGTTGAAAAGGGTTGTGAGAACCTTATTCACCACATCAAGACAGTTAAAAAAGCCGGAATCAACCCTGTTGTCTGCATCAACCACTTCTATACCGATACCGACAACGAGGTTAAAGCTGTCCGCCGCCTGGCCGAAGAAGCAGGCGCCAGGGTTGCTCTCTCCAAGCATTGGCAGTACGGTGGCGAAGGCGCAACCGAGTTTGCCGATGCTGTTATTGAAGCCTGCAACGAACCCAATGAGTTCAGGTTCCTTTATGAACTGGAAACTCCGCTGCGTCAGCGGATTGAACTTATCGCCAAGGAAGTTTATGGTGCAGACGGAGTTGAGTATACTTCCGAAGCGCTGGAAAAAGCGAAGAAAATGGAACAGGATCCCGAGTTCCAGAAGATGGGCACCTGCATGGTTAAAACTCACCTCAGCCTGAGTGATAATCCACTGCTGAAAGGTGTGCCGAAAGATTGGAAACTGAACATCCGCGATATTCTTACTTATGGTGGAGCTGGCTTTGTAGTGCCTGTTGCCGGGGCGATCTCACTGATGCCCGGTACCGCTGCCAACCCTGCATACCGCAGGATTGATGTTGATACTGAAACCGGTAAGGTTCAGGGTCTGTTCTAAAATGATTTAATCCCTGCAAGGGATTGGAAGAAAAATAAGAGGGGCGCTATTTTGGCGCCCCTTCTTAATATGCCCTATCCTTTAAACCAGTTTCCTGGCAGAAACATCTTTATGCCCCCAGTATCCGACAGCTGGGATAGCAGCTCGGCAACGGTTTTATTATAACCGGGAACAATAAGCTTAGGTGCAATGTCTGCCAGGGGAACGAGGACAAAACCTCTTTCCGCCAGGCGCGGGTGTGGCAATTCAAGCAGCTCGGTGTTGATTATTTCGCTCTCATAAACCAGCAGGTCGAGATCAATTAAACGCGGCCCCCATTTTTCCTCTCTTGCCCGCCCCATTAAGTTTTCAATATTTAGCATTTGTAATAGAAGATTTTCCGGAGGAAGATCTGTTTCAAGGGCAGCGCAGGCATTTAAAAATGGCCCCTGCTCCGGGCCGCCCACCGGAGCGGTTTCGTAAACAGGCGAAACACTTAAAACTGAAATGCCATGCTCTTCATTAAGCAGTTTCAGTGATCGTTTCAGGTTTTCAATCCTGTCACCCAGGTTCGAACCCAGGGCAATATAGGCTGTTTTCAATTATTTACTCTCCAATAATATACACCAGGTAGAAGCTTGGTCGGATAACTGTTGCACAGAATAATTACCCGACTGGAATAGACCGGCACTGTTACGGGTTGTACAAGTAATAAAAGCTAACTAGCTGTTGTTATGGCTAATCCCTACCCGGTTCCATCACAGGTAATGGCAGCGGTTCAGCATCAGCCATCCGAGGAAACCTTTAATAACTGACGAAAAGATATACACTAAAGAAAATAGGTAAATGGTTAACTACTTGCCTCTGCTTACCACGACACTGACCCCGCCCTGGACACCGGGAATTGGCGGGTTTGGTTTACGTACTTCAACAGTGGTTTCAATAATTCCCGGCATGATTAATAGCTTGTCGGCAATACGGCAGGCCAGGGTTTCAAGCAGTCTGCATGAAGGGCCATACATAACCTCTTCTACAATCGATACAGCTTTCCTGTAATCTGGTACGCTATCAATGTGATCTTCACTGTGGCCGGAAAGATCTACCCCAATTTCGAGACTGACCTGGAATTCCTGGCCCAGGGTTTGTTCTTCAAGCAAAACCCCGTGATAGCCATAACAAACTATTCTTTCTACAATAATTCTATCCATAACAACTTACCTCCGTACCATTGCATCAGTCATTTTTACAACCCTGCTTATTTCTTTCACATCATGAACCCTTACAATATCAGCACCGGACGCTATGCCATAAGCCACCGTGGCGGCAGTCCCTTCAACCCTTTCGTCAACCGGCAAGTCAAGGGTTTTACCGATCATCGATTTTCTGGATGTGCCTAATAGCAGCGGAAAGCCAAGGTTGCAGAAAGACGAAAGATGCTTCATTACCTCTAAATTCTGATCAAGGTCTTTCCCAAAACCGATTCCGGGGTCAATAATAACCTGGTTGTCTTTTACTCCTGCGCGGTAAGCTATATTTATCGATTCTTCAAGCTCGTAAAGAATATCTGGAATCAAATCATCATAATCAGTGTTGTCCCTGTTGTGCATCAGGCATACCGGCACGTCATAATGAGCAGCTACTTTGCTTATTGCTTTGCTTTTTTTAAAGCCCCACACATCGTTTAACATTTCTACGCCGGCACCGAGAGCTTGCTCGGCCACGGCAGCTTTATATGTATCTATAGATAAGGGCATCTTAAAAGAGGTGTCTTTTTTCAGCGCTTCTATTACCGGCATTACCCTTTTTATCTCCTGCTCTACAGTTATGGATTCAGAACCGGGCCGGGTTGATTCTCCTCCAATATCAATAATATCTGCCCCTTCTTCGACCATTCTAAAAGCCTGGGCCAGGGCTGATTCCAGCTGGTCATGACGCCCCCCATCAGAAAATGAATCAGGGGTCACATTTAGAATCCCCATGATTAGAGTTTTTTTTCCCAGTTCAAAACGGTGGCTGCCAAGAACCAGCTCTCGATTGTTATTTTTTAAGTAGTTTGCAAAAGCCTTATTTATTGCTTCCCCCAGCTGTTCACTATCTCCGGGTTTTAGTAATAACTTTTTATATAGAATATCAAAAGCATCTTTTGATCCGGCAACTATACCCTCTGAAATAGATCTATCCTGTTTTTTATTATGCGATAATACCAGGGTAGCGCCTGCGTTATAAGCTTCATTTTTCAATAATGGAACCAGGGAGATTGGTATATTTCGCAGCATTAAAAAAAGGGTAAAGCTGCTGTTTATAAAAGTCTTAATTTCTATATTGCTTAACCCCAATTTATTCAGTTCATCATTAACAAAAATATTTTTTAAAACTACAGCTTGCACTAAATCACACCTGCTTATTAGTATTGTAATGAATCCCTGGTTGGCTGTTGATCTATCTTGTTGCAATCCCTGTTTGCTTCACACCTGTAACATAACCTTGAATAAGAATCAGCCCTGCTGAGAGCAAGGCTAAGCGGGGAGCGGTGTATAGATGGTTCATCCTTCAATCGATGTTCAGCAATTGCTTTTTTGATCAGCCCTGTCTCGGCTTTAGAAAAACCGGCATCTTCCAAGATTGGTTCGGCCAGTTCGGCGCTATATTGAGCATGATCAATCGCTTCGCGGTATTCATTCCAGCGGCCGATATCGTGCAGCAGGCCGGCAGCATAAGACATTTCCCGGGAAATAAAAGGGTTGCCCTCTTCTAAAATCAGGATATAGGTGATGCGTGCAACGTTAAGTAGATGGTCAAAGTGGTGTCGGCAAAAAGGGCGCTCCTTCTCCTCGATACTATTTTTATCAAGGTGATCCTGGTATGTTGGACTGTTTAAAATGGCGCGGACTCTTTTCACCAAAACACCTGATCCTTAACAGTTTTTACCACTGATCAAGCTAAACACTTCTAACCTTGTGCTTGGGTTGCGTCTGAAAAGTCCCCTGACTGCAGATGTAACTGTAATAGAACCGGGTTTCCCAACTCCCCTGATGCTCATGCAGAGATGTTCAGCTTCTACAACTACAACAACACCTTTTGGTTTCAGCTCTTCAGTTATTATATCTGCAACATTGCTCGTTAATCTTTCCTGTAACTGGGGCCGCCTGGCAACAGTTTCAATAACCCTGACCAGTTTACTTAGTCCGACAATTCTTCCCCCCGAAGGCAGGTATGCGACATGTGCTTTGCCATAAAAAGGAAGCAGGTGGTGTTCACACATTGAATAAAAAGACACATCTTTAATGAGTACAATTTCATCATGTCCATCTTCAACAAAACAGGTTTGCAGGTGCTTGTTTGCATGCTGGTTTAATCCACCAAATAGTTCTGCATACATGTTGGCCACACGCTTTGGTGTTCCGACCAACCCTTCACGCTTTGGATCTTCACCAACAGCCTCTAAAATCATTTCAACAGCTTTTACAATCTTTTCTTTATCCAACTATTACTCCGCCTTTCATCTAGTAAAGAATTATACTTGGCAGCCAGATTATTAATGTATGCATTAAAGCACAGCTTAATATATTTTCGGTTCGCAGGTAGAGATAGCCCAGGATAGCGGCAGTTCCGGGAACGAGGACTAAAACTTCCAGGTAGGTGTACGGATATGCCGCCATCCATGGTTCTGTTGTCATTATACCAGTATAATGGACCAGGGCAACAAGAAAACTCATTAATAATAATCCTTTTGTTACACCAAACTGGCGGCTTAAGACTGCCTGTATATATCCCCTCCAGAGCAATTCAGCCGGCAGCGCGATCAAGATAAAGGTAAGCGCCAGGGCTATAATACTGCTATAACCGTCAATAAAGTATCCTGAAGGTATGCCCCTTGCTGTCCCGATAAATAAGATTGAAGCAATTAAAGCCAGTAAATAGCCGTTTTTTAGCCTGTCACGGCGAAGGCCAAAATCAAGATAATCTATTTTTCCGCTACGGTAGGCGATAATTAAAATCATAATAGCAGCTCCATAACCTACAGCCAGGTAATAGGCAGAAAGGTCCAGTGTGGAAACAACAATATTTGCGGCTGCGATTATGCCTGTTGAAATCACTGCCAGGACCAGGCTGAAAATGCCGGGAGCAGTTTTACCCAGGTGCATCCAGTATCTTGAATATCGATGGTCCGGTGAAAATATGGTGAGGGCTAAAAACATGATGATAATAAATAATATATATAACAGGAATGACCCTGCCAGAGTTGTAAAAGAGTAATTCCCTTCCGGTGGTAAAATTGGCTCTCCGTCAGGTGAAATGAAGTAAAAGTAAGCCAGCCCTTCATTTCTATGAAAATTCATGGGGATGACATCGCTCCAGATGTCAGGGATGCCTTCTTGTTTTTCAACAACATCTTCAATATAAGCAAGAAGCTGCTGATCTTCAATTGGAATAAAAATATTATCTCCTCTCAACTGGTCGAAATAATTGTATTCCAGGATTGTGAAGAGCCCGCCTGTTTCTTCGGGATCTATTTCTTTTCCATCAAGATAGAAATAAGCTTTTCCCAGCAGCAAATCGCTGCGGTAATTATTTGTTCTGTTGATGTTGACAATGATACCGCCTTCCGGGAAAGAAACTGATAAGCTGTTGATTTCAAACTCCCAGGGCTCAAATTGACAGCTTGATTCAATATTGTAGCTATACGGTATCCTTCCCGGGGCATCGGGAATAAATGCAGTCAGTAAAAAAGCAAGGGCTATGATCACAATGCTTGCTCCCAAAAGAATTAGGAGCGCAATAAAGTAATTCTTAGCCCCAATTTTTTTTAATAGCATTATTTAAGGTTCCTCCTCGAGCTTTTCATGATGTCACTCTATGCATTGTAATGCAACCTTTGTCGAAGGTCAAATTGCTTACAATTATTAAATCTGCTATAGTGTATTTGCCATAGTGCATATATTATAATATAAACGCTATATTGGGGTGATAGAATTGTTTTTGGCTATTGATGTAGGTAATACTCACATTATGCTGGGCGTATATAAAGAAGATAAGATCCTGGTTTATTGGAGACTGGCCACCCGACGTGACAGCACGGAAGACGAGCTTGGGATGGTGGTTAAAAACCTGCTTCATAACAGCCGGTTGAAGCTAAGTGATGTTAAGTCAATAGCCATATCTTCGGTTGTGCCGCCATTAATGTATTCCCTTGAAAGGATGGCAAAGAAATATTTTTGTATTGACCCCCTGATCATCAGCCCTGGAATTAAAACGGGCTTAAATATTGTAACAGATAACCCCCGGGAAGTGGGTGCCGACAGAATAGTCAATGCAGTTGCAGCTTATGACCTCTACGGTGGCCCATTAATCATTGTTGATTTTGGAACAGCAACTACTTTTTGTGCCCTATCAGAAACGGGTGATTACCTGGGCGGGGTTATTGCCCCCGGTATTGGCATTTCGCTCGAAGCCCTGTTCGAAAAAGCTGCCAAGCTGCCGCGGGTAGAGATAATCAGGCCGGAAAAAGTTATCGGGAAAGATACCATAGCCAGTATGCAATCCGGTATAGTTTTCGGTTTTGTCGGGCAGGTTGACGGTATTGTCAGCAGGATCATGCAGGAGTTAAACAATAAACCTAAAGTTATTGCCACTGGCGGTTTTGCTTCCTTAATTGCCAGGGAATCAGAGACTATATGTACTGTTAATACACTACTAACACTTGAAGGTTTGCGGATCATTAATAACATGAACATTAACAGGTAAAATTGAGGGGGGCCTAAAGATTGATCGCCAGGTTGAGGATTAATTTCAACCTTATAAGCTGGTTGAACAAAGGGGAGGTTGGTCCAGCGTGAAAATCGGACTTGCTTTAAGTGGTGGAGCGGCCAGGGGTATTGCCCATATCGGAGTGCTGCAGTACCTGGAAGAAAAGGAAGCCAAAATATGCTGCCTTGCAGGAACCAGCGCCGGCAGTATTGTCGGTTCATTATACTGCTCCGGCAGGACCACAGATGAACTGGTTGAGATAGCTTCAAGCATGTCCTGGAAAAGCCTGGTGAAATTTTCTTTGCCGAAAAAAGGGTTAATTGATTCAGCCAGGCTCCTTGAAATGTTGAAAGAACATTTAGGTAATGTTACCTTCAGCGAACTTGATCGGCCGCTTTTGGTAAACGCAGTTGACCTTTTAAGCGGCAAAGAAGTAATCATGGATGAAGGGCCAGTTGCCGAGGCCGTGGTGGCAAGTTGTGCTATCCCGGGCATTTTCACACCTGTAAAAAAAGATAAATACTTGCTGGTAGATGGCGGCCTTCTGGATAATCTTCCGGCTGCCCTGATGAAAGATAGAGACGTTGATCATATCATATCAGTCAATGTTGGCGCCCAGAGCCCACTGGAAAAGGAGCCGGATACGATATTTGAAATACTGGTCCAATCCTTTGATGTAATTCGTCGCCAACGTGATTTACCAGCCCAAAAATATACTGATACCTTAATAGAACCCGATCTGGGGGATATTCCATTTCATGATACCAGCAAGGTCGATCAACTGATTGAAAGAGGCTATGATGCTGCGAAAGAAGCTCTCCAGGACTTTGATTTTCAGAAAAAGCCTGGTCGAGTCTCCAAGTGGTGGTCTAAGCGCAAGAAAAAAAGCGGGGGTGAATAGCTGTGGCAAAAAGTTTCCAGGAGGTAGTAAAGAACCGGCGCAGTATTAGAAAGTTCGAGAGTAGACCGCTAAAAGATGAAGACCTGGAACAGATCATCGAGGCGGCAAGGCTTGCCCCATCGGGGACAAACCGCCAGCCATGGAGATTTGTTTTGCTTAAAAACAAAGAGGATAAAGGGAAGATCGCCGGCAGCATAATCCAGCCTTTTGTTTTAGAAGCGCCTGTTGTTATTGTCTGCTGCCTTGACAAGAAAGCATATACGAAGAGTATGGTTGAAAGAAGAATGGATGAACTGGTTCAAAATAACGTGATCAGCGAGGAAGCAGCGGGCTATATTAATCAATTCAAGCTGCCCGAGAAGTCAGAAGAAGTTAAAATTCCTTCAGATGCTTATATTGATCTCGGTATTGCAGTGGAGCATATGGCGTTAATGGCAGAGGCCCTGGGGCTGGGCAGCTGCTGGGTGCGGTTAATTAATCCCGGCCAGATCCATGAGCAGCTTAATTTGCCTGATGATTTAAAAGTGGCAGCCGTCCTTCCGGTAGGCTACCCGGCACAAACCCCCCCTCCCCGGCCGCGCCTTGATCGGGGAGAAATAATAATCGAATTATAAGTTACAAGGGCCAGGTGGCGTGATGTAAAAAATACTGCATGCTGCTGATTATATTGCACGGCACCTTTTTACTTCATCAGGCGGGCAGCTTCCATGGCCAGGCTTGACCGCTTTGTTTCGGTAAGCGTTACATGGGCATGCAGAGGACTATCTTTCATCTTTTCCACCGCCCATGATAAACCGTTTGTTCTCGAATCTAAGAAGGGATTATTAATTTGTTCAGGATCTCCCACCAGCACAATTTTTGTCCCTTCACCGGCCCGGGTAATAATTCCTTTCGCCTGCTTGGGTGTAAGATTCTGAGCTTCATCAATTAATATATACTGCCCTACAATAGAGCGACCCTGCAGGTATGCTATTGCTTCACTGACTATTTTTCTGGAGGCAAAAAGGTAAGATACTTTACCGTCCAACTCTCTTTCATTTTCATACCTGTCAGGGTGAGAATCAACCAGCTGTTCCAGGTTGTCATATATAGGGCGCATGTAAGGGGCTATCTTGTCTTTTTCATCTCCTGGCAAAAAGCCTATTTCTTCACCCATACTTACATTAGGGCGGCAAATTAACATTCGCCGATACCTGGTTTCATCTAAGACTTTTTCTAACCCAACACCAAGGGCCAGAAGGGTTTTGCCGCTGCCGGTAGCGCCCATCAGGGTTACCATGGGGATATTATCATCCCTCAGCGCATCCCGGGCGTATTTTTGCAGGAGGTTTAATTTGAACCCGTAAAAATCAGGCCTTGTATCATGAAGCAAAACCATGCTGCCATCCCTGTAGCGGGCAAGGGCTGTTTTTGTATTGGTTTCAGACTTAAGGAGGTAAAACTTATTCACCGGGCTTGCGGCATTTTCCCAGGGAATACTGTTGCAGCGGTACAGTTGATCTAACAGCTCTTCTTTAACCTGCTGTTCTTCCCAGCCCTTATATTGCTCCTCTATATCAAATTCAACCTGCTCATTGCGGTAATCCTGGGCCTCTATGCCAAGCACATCTGCCTTAATTCGCAGGAATACATCCTTGGTAATTATGATTACAGGTTGGTTGTCATTTTGCAGGTTTTTTGCTACTGCCAGCAGGCGGTTGTCCCGTTTTTCACCGGGCCAGGAACAGGGGAGGTCAGTTTTGTCTAAACGGTTCATTTCAACTCTTAGTTCACCGCCATTAGGTAAGGGAACACCATTGTAAAGTTCTCCCTTAGAGCGCAGGTGATCCAAAAACCGGGCCACCCAGCGGGCATTGGCCCGGATTTCATAATCATCCGCCTTCTTTTTATTATCAAGCTCTTCGAGAACACAACCGGGGAGTATTATCAGGTTATCCTGAAAACCAAGGACCGCGTTAGGCGATTGTAGCAGAACGCTGGTATCCAGAAGATAAGTTTTCCTCAAATTTTATCACGCTCCCATTCCTGGTGGATTTACCTTTGCTATTAAACTTGGCTACAAGTAATAATAATTCCTGCTTTTATCCGCCCTGCTTTATTTTTTCCAGGTAAAAGGGGTGCGACTATATTGCACCCCCATTTAAATAGATCATCCTATAAATACAGTTTTATTTGTAACTGTTAGACCTTAGCTCTCTGATCCTGCCTGTGCTGCAGCCAGGTTCCTGTACATTTCCAGCCTTTCTTTTGCCACCTTTTCTGCTTTTTCAAACAGCAGATCGGCCCTCTCGGGGAATTCCTTGGTCAAAGCCCGGAAGCGAACCTCGTTCATCATGAAAGTTCGCAGGTCTTCTTTCGGTTCGCCTGAATCTAAAACGAACGGATTTTTACCCTCCTTGGCCAGCAGCGGGTTATAGCGGTAAAGCGGCCAGTAGCCTGAATCAACGGCCAGTTTTCCTTCCCGCTGGCTCTTGCTCATATCGATGCCGTGAGCTATGCAGGGAGAGTAGGCTATGATGATTGAAGGTCCGGGGTAAGCTTCAGCTTCGACCAGCGCTTTCATGAACTGGTTTTTACTTGCCCCCATGGAAACCATGGCCACGTAGACGTAACCGTAAGTAACAGCCATTAATCCAAGATCCTTCTTGCGCATTTCTTTTCCGGCCGCGGCGAACTTGGCTATCGCAGCTGTTGGTGTTGCCTTGGACGATTGCCCCCCGGTGTTGGAATAAACCTCTGTGTCCATCACCAGTATATTGACATCGGCGCCGGTGGAGATAACGTGGTCCAGGCCGCCGAAACCTATATCATATGCCCACCCGTCGCCGCCGAAGATCCAGATTGAACGTTTAGGCAGCAGGGTTGCGCTTTCTTTAATCTCTTTTAGCAGTTCTTCATTTTCGGTCTTTGCCTTTTCGGTTTCCAGTAAATCGCGGGCTTTATCTGCAGCGGCCAGCGAAGGATCACCATGGTCTTTTACTTCCAACCACTTCTGCAGGGCAGTTTTTAAGGGTTCCGAGATGCCTGTTTCCATTAGCTCTTTGACCTGGGAAACAAGCCTGTCTCTCTGCTGGGTGATAGCCAGGGAAAAGCCGTAGCCGAATTCGGCATTGTCTTCGAAAAGCGAACTGGCCCAGGCCGGCCCGCGGCCCCTGCTGTCCAGTGTGTAAGGTACGGTAGGAGCGTTGCCGCCGTAGATAGATGAGCAACCTGTGGCGTTGGCCACAATCATTCTATTGCCGAAAAGCTGGGTGATAACTTTAACATATGGAGTTTCGCCGCAGCCGGCGCAGGCTCCTGAAAACTCAAATAGCGGCTTGCGGTACTGGCTGCCTCGCACAGTATGGGCGGCAATATCAAGATCAGGCTCCGGCAGGCTTTCGGCGTAACGGAAGTTGGTGTCCTCAGCATTAACTACACTATCCAGGGACTTCATTTCCAGGGCATTTTCTTTGGCCGGGCAAACATCTACACAGTTTCCACAGCCGGTGCAGTCCAGCGGGGTAACCTGGATCCGGTACTGCAGCCCCTTGATATCTTTGCCGCTGCCATCTACAGTTACAAAGCTGTCAGGTGCATCTTTCAGATCTTCCGGTTTTGCTACATAAGGCCTGATAGCCGCATGCGGGCAGACAAAAGAGCACTGGTTACACTGGATACAATTTTCGGGGATCCAGGTTGGAACGTTAATAGCGATACCCCGTTTTTCGTAGCGCGTGGTAGCAGTGGGAACTGTGCCGTCAGGGTTGAAGGCGCTTACCGGTAAATCGTCACCCTTAAGCTCAATCATCGGGTAGATTGTTTCGCATACGTACTGCGGGGCATCTTCAGGTTCAAATTTGCCCCCCGTTGTGGCATCGGCCCAGCTATCGGGATATTTTACTTCTTCTAAAGCTTCAAGAGCCTTGTAGATGGCCGATACGTTCTTCTCTACAATTTCCTTGCCTTTTTTACCATAAGATTTCTCAATCATTTTTTCGATTTCTTTATAGGCCAGTTCAGGTTCAATCACTTCAGACAGTTTGAAGAAAGCGGCCTGCATGATCACGTTAATCCTGCCGCCCAGGCCGATTTCGCCGGCAATCCGGAAGGCGTCAATGTTATAAAACTTTAGCTTCTTGCGGGCGATGGTCTGTTTCATGGAAGCAGGAAGGTGTTCTTCCATCTCCTCCAGGTTCCATTCTGAATTAAGGAGGAACACGCCGCTATCCATGATTCCTTCAAGGACATCGTAACGCGTCACAAATGACGGGTTATGGCAGGCAACGAAATCAGGCGTATCGATCTGGTAGGTTGACTGAATTTTGGAGGGGCCAAAACGCAGGTGCGAGACTGTTATGCCGCCAGATTTCTTCGAATCATAAACGAAGTAGCCCTGGGCATATTGGTCGGTGTTGTTGCCGATAATAATAATGCTGTTTTTATTGGCGCCAACGGTTCCGTCAGCTCCAAGACCGTAAAACTTGGCCCTGTATGTTCCCTCAGGGGATGTTTGAAGACAGTCGGGCACTGCAAGCGAAGTGTGGGTTACATCGTCAGTGATACCGACGGTAAAGTGATTCTTCGGGTTATCTGAATTCAGGTTATCAAACACTGCTTTGGCCATGCAGGGGTTGAACTCTTTCGACCCCAGGCCGTAGCGACCGCCAATAATCAGTGGAGTCTGCTGCACTTCCATCAGGGCGGTGCAGACATCCTGGTAGAGAGGTTCTCCAAGGGCACCCGGCTCTTTTGTCCTGTCCAGGACGGCAATTTTCTTGCAGCTTGCGGGAAGGGCTGCCAGGAAATGCTGCCTTGAAAATGGCCTGTAGAGGCGAACCTTGATCAGGCCAACCTTTTCTCCCTGGCCAACCAGGTAGTTCACAGTTTCTTCAACTGTCTCGCTGGCAGAACCCATGCAGACGATGATCGATTCTGCATCAGGGGCGCCACTGTAATCAAAGAGGCTATAGCGGCGTCCTGTTAGCTCATAAACCTGTTCCATAACTGCCTCAACCTGTTCAGGGGTTTCAATGTAAAAACGGTTTGCCGCTTCCCTGTTCTGGAAGTAAATATCAGGATTTTGGGCAGTTCCGCGCTGGTGAGGACTCTCCGGGTTCAGGGCCCGCTCTCGAAAAGCCTTTATTGCATCCCAGTCAACCAGCTTTTTTATATCTTCATAATCGATGAGCTCAACCTTCTGAACTTCATGTGAAGTGCGGAAGCCGTCAAAGAAGTGTAAAAAGGGCACCCTTGTTTTCAGGGTGGCCAGGTGGGCTACAAGGCCCAGGTCAATCACTTCCTGTATAGACCCGGAAGCAATCAGGGCAAAACCGGTTTGGCGGGC
>SLQM01000190.1 GCA_007131435.1 Syntrophomonadaceae bacterium | reverse complement strand
TGCCTCTAGTCGGTAATCTTCCAGAAGATAAAGCCATCAGCAGCTTTGACGCTGAGGGAAAATCATTTCTCGAATTTCCTTCCTGCCCGTCACTTCAGGCTGCCAACAGGATTTTTAAAAGCATAGTCCTGTAAAGAAAGATTATAGAATAAACGCACCTACCCGTTCTTGCATAACTTAATCAAGGCTGTTAAGTTATAATTAGCCTGTTTAATCCATGCTGGAGGAGCTCCGTTGGAGTTTAAGGCATCAATGGCATTAAAAAAGATTGGATTAGAAAAAGGGCATAAACAGTATTTAATGCCTCTATTACCGGCAGTAATCATGCTCGGTATAGTTTCCCAGGTCGCGCAGGTACTTTTTCTGCGTGAGCTTTTAATGGTTTTCCAGGGAAATGAACTATCAATAGGCTTTATTTTTGCTGCCTGGTTGCTCTGGGTGGGTGTTGGCAGCCGGCTTGGTTCATACATGGTTAAATTTTATAAACAGCCCCTGCTGCTTTTGGCGCTAAACAGCCTGGCCATTATTGCTGCTCTTCCCTTAACCCTGCTGCTTGCCAGGTTGCTAAGAGGCATCCTGGGTTTGCCGGGTGCTGCAATTTTTTCACATTTAGATATGTTTTTCGCCTCATTTATGATCCTGTTGATCCCCTGCCTGCTGATTGGAATCCAGTTTGTTTTACTGGCTAAAATATGGATGCTTTTAAGTTATGACAGGGACATTTCGGGTATTGGCAGTACTTACGTCGGAGAAGCAGTCGGCAACATGCTTGGCGGAATATTATTTACCTTTATCCTGGTCCGCTACTTTAACGCTTTCCAGGCAGCCCTTATTGTAAATTTTTTTATGCTGGCAGCATTCCTGCTCCTCTTAGTGCATCGCGGTAAAAAAGCCGAAGGAAAACAAACTGCAGGAATCACAGCCGGCCTTGCAGTTTTGATGATCATTGCTTTCTTCTCACTCGATAACCTGGACAGGTGGGCTTACCAGATGCAGTGGCAGTTTTATGCTCCCAACCACAGCTTAATTGACACCTATCAATCTAAATATGGAACAATAGCCGTTTTGCAGCTGGAAGAACAATACAGTTTTTTCCAGAGCGGGCATCTGCTGTTCAGCACTGCCGGGCCGGGTGAAAAGGTGCCAAGCTTAGAAGAACAGGAAGCGCTGGAATTTGCTCACTTTGCCATGCTGCAGCATGAATGCCCGGAAAAAGTTTTATTGATCGGCGGCGGACTGCGTGGGATCTTAAGCGCAGTGCTTAAACACCCGGTGAAAGAAGTTGATTACGTTGAACTGGATGAAGTATTGACCACAATTGCAGAACCTTTTATTTCTTTATCAAGCCTGGATGCGATCAGTGATCCAAGGGTAACCCTGGTTCATGCCGATGCCCGGCTTTATATTAAAAAAGAAGCGGGAAATTATGATTTGATCATAGTTGATATTCCCGATCCGGCAACAGCGGTTTTAAACCGTTATTATACGGCAGAGTTTTTCCGTGAATCTTCCATGCTTCTCAACCCGGGGGGAATCCTGGTCTGCGGGGCGGTTTCTACCCCCGACCTGCGCGGCAGGGCGATTGCAAACCGGAATTCAACTATCTATCACAGTTTAAATTCAGCTTTTCCACTGGTCCTGGTAGCGGGAAGCCATTTCCTCTATTACATTGCCGGCAGCAATGATTCAAGTATCACAGTGGATCCCCATAAACTACATGGGCGCTATAGAGGCCGGGAGTTGGACGAGGAACACTTCTCTTCATATCATTTTTATACCCTGCTGGAAGAATCTCAGCTGAAAAGGGCAAACTGGGTTGTCCGCATGCATGGTCGTTCCAGCGAAAGTGCCCTGGAAGGCCCGGCAGCCGTTCCGTTAATCCTTCCCGGCCTGGAAGAGATACTGGCTGCAGAAAAAGAGGCTGCCCCTGTTAATCAAAAACACTTTATTAACAGCGATTTTAAACCGATCGGCTATTTTTATACGCTTACCTACCATGAAGAGCTGGTAGCAGGCTTTAAAGCCATTAACCTCTCACGGCTGCTCGAAATAGATACAATTTGGATTATTCCCTTTATCACTGCGGCGTTTTTGGCCCTTACCTTTTTTCGTTATTCTGACCGAAAAACCGGCAAGGCAACAGCTATCAATTACGCTGTGCTGCTGGCTGTATTCACAACCGGGCTTTCCACGATGGCTCTGCAGGTAGCCCTTATTTTTTCATTCCAGAGCATTTATGGTTTTGTTTTTGAAATGGTCGGCCTGATTGTTGCCCTCTTCATGTGCGGCCTGGCCCTGGGAGCTTTCCTTATTAACCGGTACGTTGCCCTTAAAGATAACATATCAATGCTCGCCATGGTTCAGCTAAGCATTGCCCTGGTGGCAGTTTTGATTGCGCTTTCAATACCGCAAACAGCACTTATAGAATATCATTCTCTAATTTTTTTGGTCTTTGCCGCTTTTACTTTCGCTGCCGGGTTGATCAACGGTATCGATTTTCCCCTAACCACGGCCTGTTATTATAAACTGACCGGAGAACAGGATAAAACTGCCGGTGTCATCTATGGGCTTGAGCTAACCGGAGCCTGCCTGGGTGCAGTCCTGGCCGGTGCGGTGTTAATTCCAGTTCTCGGGATTGCAACTGCCGGGTGGCTGGCTGCCCTTGCCAACGGTACTGCTTTTATTGTACTCTTATTATGTGGGAGAAGTGGCAGACTATGAACAATTACAAGTGGCTTCAATCTAAATGCAACAGGCGCAAAGTTCTTAAAGCCGGCGGGTATGGGCTATGTGCTTTCTGTCTTGCTTCAATCGGCGGATGCGGCCTGCTTGATTACCGGGAAGAGGAAAGAGAAGACCTGCTTACTGAAGAAAGGGCATCGGAAATACTGGAAAAGGGCTTAATCAGGATTGAAAGTTCACCCTGGTTTGAAGGGCTCGAAAACGGGGACCTGGCCTGCACGCTTTGTCCGAAAAACTGCGAACTTAAAGATGGTGAAAGAGGGCAATGCCGGGTCAGGAAAAACATTGATGGCCGCGGTTACAGTTTAGTGTTTGGCAATCCTGCCATGGTGCAGGAGGATCCGGTAGAGCGTAAGCCTTTCTACCATGTTTTACCAGGAAGCCGCGCATTGTCTGTATCTACTGCCGGGTGTAACCTTTCCTGTAAGTTCTGCGAAGTCTGGGATATGGCCCTGGTCGACCCGGAAGAAGTGCATGCTTATGACATGCCGCCGCAAAAGGTGATTGATTATGCCCTTGCTGCCGGTCTTCCAGCAGTCAGTTTTGCCTTTGGTGAACCGGTAGTTTTTTATGAATACATGCAGGCGGTTGCAACAAAAGCAAAGGCAGCCGGGCTGCTCAACCTTGTGCACACTGCCGGATATATCAATCCTGCTCCTCTTGAAGAAATATCCGGGTTAATCGATGCTGTCAACTTTGATTTGAAAGGATTTGACGAAGATTTTTACCGGGAATATGTGGGCGGAGAACTAAGCACTGCCCTGCAGAGCCTGAAAATAATCGGCGGCAAAGATATCCATCTTGAAATTACCATGATCGTAATCCCAACTTTAAATGATGGTCCAGGAAAGATCAGGCAGATGTGCAGGTGGATTGCTGAAGAACTAGGCCCGCAGACACCGCTTCATTTTGCCCGTTTTTACCCGCTTTACAAGCTTTCGGGCCTTCCCCGGACACCGGTATCCGCTCTGGAGACGGCTCGCAATGCAGCCCTGGAAGAAGGGTTAAAGCATGTTTACATTGCCAAGGTTACAGGCCATGAAGGCGAAAATACTTACTGCCCGCAGTGCTCCGAACTTGCTATTAGCAGGACAGGTTTTGTAATTGATGAGATAAAATTAGAACATGGTCACTGCCCTTATTGCGGCACCCTGCTTGGAGGTCTGTGGTCATAGGTTAATCAACCAGGGTTTTGCGTATTTCATACTGGGCTAGTGAGCGCTGGTCAAGGTTTGTTAAGCCGGCATCCCTGGCCCATTCAATTGCTTCAACAAACTCTTCGGTTGTTATTGCCCGGGCGATCTCTTCATATTCAAAAGCCTTGTACTCAACCCTGTACTGGGCCATAATATTCACATAAGTTTCCGTTGACAGGTTATCCGCCACCCAGCGGGTAAAGTCTTCGGTTCCTGCCACCCTGTTTGGCATTACCAGGTGCCTGATCATTAGGCCGCTTAAAGCTATGTTCTCCTTATTGGTAACCATATCTCCCACTTGCCTGTGCATTTCTGCGATAGACTGCATCGCTTTTTCCGGGTAATCGTAAGCGGCTGCCAGGTTGTACCGTTCAGCTTCCACCCCGTCCATGAACTTTAAATCTGGCAGGTAAATATCAATAATCCCATCCAGCATCTTTATTATGCTTACTAATTCATAACCGCTGGTGTTGTAACACAAGGGTATGTGCAGGCCTTTTTCCAGTGCAATCTTCACGGCGCCTACTATGTTGGGAAGAACATGGGTTGGAGTTACCAGGTTAATATTATGACAGCCCATTACCTGCAGGTTGATCATCATGTCTGCCAGCTCTTCATCGCTAACAGTGCTGCCCCATCCCAGGTGGGCAATCGGCCAGTTCTGGCAGAACACACAGCGCAGGTTACAGTTGGAAAAGAATATTGTTCCCGAGCCTCTTTGCCCAACCAGGGGCAGTTCCTCTCCAAAGTGAGGCTGGTGGCTGTATACTACCGCCTTGCCCGGAGCCTGGCAGAAACCTCTTTCGCCTTCCAACCTGTTTACACGGCAACGCCTTGGGCATAGCTCACAGCTTTCCATGATCTTGTAGAACATGTTAACCCGGTCTTCCAGTTCTCCTTGAGCTGCCAGCTTTGCGTAAGCCGGGCGCCAAACTTCATCAACAGTTTCTTCATTTCTGCCCGCCTGAGGAGCACATGCCTGGAGCAGCAGTGAACCTCCGCTAAGCATAAATAACCCGGCACCACCGTACATTATAAGTTTCTTGATAAATTCCTTGCGCTCCATGGGCATGGTGTTCGCCTTTCTCTTTCTTCCTTCTTAAATCTTTATGGATCAATCAAGATGATGATCAGATATATCCGGCCTGTAATTTATTATCCCAAATAATTCTAATTTGATCAACAATGGTAACTGAAATGGCGTGCCTTTCACTCAAGGTTTTAAGCTTAATCAATTGGCTGCCTGCCTGATTGCTAGGCGGTCTAAAAAGAGCGACCCTCTAGGTGTACGGTCAAAGATAAAGCTGATTTCCTTTAAGTTTTCAGGATCAAGCTCAGCGTTTATAGCCATGAAATCGGCAATTAGAAACTCAAAGCTCTGGTATACTGGCTCACTGAGCGCCAGGGAATTCATAAAGTCAGCTTTTCCCAGGCGGGCTTCAATCTGCGGTTGAATAAGTGAAAAATGACTGAGGGGGAGGTTTGCCCTGTTTCCACTGGCATCGGCCAGTTCTATAGTCAGGTCGATCGGTTCTTTAAATTCATCAAAATATTCTTCCATGCCGGCATCAGCCAGGTCAAATACAATAACACTCTCTTCTGTCAGAATACTTTCCATCTCGGGAAGTATAACCCTGTAACGGGGCATACCGCTAGCAGCTTCCTGATCCCAGGATAAATAGGCAGCCCTGTCCTCGAGGTTTCCCCATTTCAGCGGTACATCCTGTTCTCTCCAGGCAGCTAGATTTTCTCCTTTAATCCTTCCGCCAGGTATGGTAGTTGTGCTTAAGTCAATATCTTCATCAAAGTTTGCAATCGCAACAGTTTCTGAATCATAATACTTGCCAAGATGAATTTGGTCTGGAAGCCAGTGGGCACCTCGTCTTAAATCCTGGAAAAGCAGCCTGTATTCGCTTTTTTCATTCAGCGTAGCTTCAAGAAAAGCCCCTATAATTACCTTTGCTATCTGCTGCTGCTCCCCGGCCGGCATAATATTGCGCAGGTTAAAAAGCTGTATCGGCGGTCCGGTAATGTCTTTTCGTCCCCAGTCACTGTTAAACTGCCCGTGGTTTGCCCCATGAATATACACGCCTGATTTGAAGAAAGAGCTTCTTCCTGTGCTGCTTTCCTGGTCAATGTCAAACTCTATCCGCGCGTACTGCCTGGCGCCCTGGAAGCTGATCACATCCATATCATGCGAGCCGTGGATCACAAGGTAATTTATATTGGATAGCGGAAGCCTTTTGTTACCGGGCAAATACTGTCCATCAACCGGGGCTATAGATACTATTGATTTGATGCCGAAGTTGTAGTCGAAAACAAGTTCTGCATCGTCAGGATGATAGCGCAAATTGTTAAATGCCGCAGCTATGGCCACCGCCTCGCCGCCCCGTGAATGGCCGATCAGGGAGATAGAGTGCAGATCAACACTCCCGTAGAAGGGGCTGCTTTCTTGTTCATTCCAAACCCGCCAGGCTGTAAGATGCTCTAACAGCAGCCAGGCCCGCAGATCATTTTCTTTCTTCAACCCGGAAAAAAGGCCAAGGTCGGCAACCAGGGATAAATTGAGAAAGTTTTGGTCGACGGAAACGGTAATAAAGCCCCTGCTGGCCAGCATTTCTGCCAGGTAAGCATAACCTTCATCAGAATAGTCTTCCATCAGGTGGTTGCCGTGGACAATTATCACAAGCGGAAAGGGCCCTTCTCCTTCTGGATACCAGACCCGCCCGTTCAGGGGCAGGCTGTTTGGCCCGAACCCCCAGTACGCGGATCTTAAAGAAGTCCAACCTTCAACAAGCTTCGACCCGTCAACAGTTGGAGTTGTCAGGTCTGCCTCTTCGCCGAACTCGGTGCGCTTTACGTCATCGCCGCTGCCGTAGGTAAGGTAATTAACATTGAAGGATCCTTTTGCGGATGGGTCTGGCAGGTCAAGCAGCACTACATTTTCAGCGGAAAGCTGCCCCGCATTAAATGGGCTGTCTTTGCTGAAGCCTTCCGCTGCCAGGAAAGTAGTTCCACCAATTAGTAGCGCAAGGCTAAGGCTGAGGCAAATATAAAAGAGCGCTCTTTTCGGTTTGGTTAAGTTTTTTAGGGAACCCCTTTTTACCACTGCGATGGCTGCACCGCCTAATGAGCCGGTAATGATTACCAGCAATATGGCGGCTATAGTGCCGGGAATCAACGGCACTGCCAGTAAAGCAAGGGATAACAGCAGCACGGCAGCGCCAAAAGCCAAGTGATATAAAGTGGGTATGCGGTTCAGAATAGATGCTATCAAGATCAGGGTTGCACCGAAAAGCAGGGCAATTAGCAGACCGGCCACCAGGCCGATCAATGAATGAATTATGCCGTGTGGGATGGCAACCTGGATTATTAACAGCAGCCAGAAAAGGGAGGCGGCAATAAAGACCCCCACGGCGGCCCCGAACCAGGCATTTTTACCGGGGGTTATCTTTGCAATAGCGTTTTTAATTATCTGATAATACTTAGCTAAAGGAGTAAACAGTTTTTTCATAAATCTTTTCACGATTCACCTCTAAGTCATTGCAAAATAATTTTCAACTAAAAAAGGTTTTACCATATTGACGAATTGGAATTAGCGGTAGAAGCGCAATATTAGCACAAACCTTTTTAGATTATTTAGAAACGGCTGCCAGTTGACTGTTGCCAGGGATGAAATATTCCCGGTGTCGCATAATCAGCCAGATAGCAAGGGCAAATGATAACAAGTCGGCGAGAGGAAAGGCCAGCCACACTCCGCTTAAGCCCAGGAACGGGGGAAGCAGAAACAGCAGGGGAATCAGGAATAAAACCTGCCTGGCCATCGAGGCAATAAAAGCTTCCCTGGCCTTGCCTAGCGCCTGGAAAACACCACCGGCCACCATCTGAATACCAACAGTAATCGAAAGGGCGTATAAAGTGCGCAGGGCAGGGATTCCCATCTCGATCAGGGCCGGGTCATCCGTAAAGATTCTCATCAGGGCCTCTGGAAAGGCAATTACGATCAGGAAGCCTGTCAACGAAATCAGCGTTGCCACTTTCATACCCAGCACGATTGATTCGTTTACTCTTGAATCTAGTTTTGCCCCGTAGTTATAACCAACCACCGGTAACAGTCCCTGGACGACGCCCAGCACAGGCATCAGGGTAAACATCATCACCCGGTGGATAATACCCAAAACGGCTATGGCCAGGTCACCGCCGTAATGAACAAGTAAGTTATTGGCAATTATTAACATTAAACTTGCAGCTCCCTGGCGGACAAAGGCTGAAGCTCCAACTGCCAGGATTTCTCCAATTAACAAAGGTTTTAGACGAAGAAATTTAATCTTCATAGAAAGGGTGCTGTAACCGGCTACAAAGTAAAGATAGAGAAACAGCGATGTAACACCCTGTGCAGTAACCGTGCCGTAAGCTGCACCGCTCATGCCCAGGTTGAAACCGAACATGTAGATTGCCGTGAAACCGATATTTAGAAAAGATGAAATAATCATCGTGGCCATGGCTACGCGGGCATTACCTTCTGCCCGGACAATATTGTTCATAACAAAACTAAAAATAAAGAACAGGGTACCGTATAGTATGATAGCCAGGTATTCGCAGCTCAAAGGCAAAAGGTTTTCGCTCGCACCGAAAAGGCTCAGCATGGGTGATAAAAAGGCTATGCCAAGAACTAAAAAAGCAGCGCTAACCGCGAGGCTCATTAAAACAATATTGCCCAGGGCCAGGTTGGCCTTCTCTAAACTGCCTGCTCCAAGGGCCCTGGATATTACCGATGCCCCGCCAATACCGATGGCGCCGCCTGTGGCAATAATAATCATAGTCAGGGGAAAGGTTATTGCTACGGCTGCAACCCCAATGGTGCCAACCCCCCTGGCAATGAAAATTGCATCAATTACACTGTGCAGGGCCATGGCCAGCATCCCCACAGTAGCAGGAATGGCCAAGTCTGCCAGCAGTTTTGGTATAGGATCTATGCCTAAACGTTCGCTCTGTTGCTTCAAAATAATTCGCCTCAATACAATACAAAAATGTATTCTAACCCTTTTATTATACCTTAAAGCACAAGTGAAAGGATATACTACTAAACCGGCACAGGATACCGGTACAGGGGACGGTTCTCTGTTCTACGGTACCGGTACAGGGGACGCAGTACAGGGGACGGTTCTTTGTTCTATGCGGTATGTCCGGTACAAGGGACGGTTCTTT
>SLQM01000191.1 GCA_007131435.1 Syntrophomonadaceae bacterium | reverse complement strand
TACCTACCAGGACCCTTTCACCATAATCGCGTACCAGCCTGTTGGCCAGCCCGGGGTTCTCTATTGCCAGGGTTCCCATTATTATCCTTGAAACGCCTGCAGAAAAAGCCTTTTCAGCTGCCTGTTCAGATCTTATACCGCCCCCAAGCTGGAGAGGGATTCTTAATTCTTCCGCAATTAAACAGATTACCTTCCTGTTTTTCGAGTGGCCAGTAAAAGCCCCGTCGAGATCAACCAGGTGCAGCATTTTTGCTCCCAGCTCTTCCCATTGAAGGGCCACTTCAACAGGGTTGTTGCCGTATACCGTCTCACGGTTCGGATCACCCTGGTAGAGCCGGACACAGCGCCCGCGGTGTAAATCGATGGCTGGTATGACGAGCAAGTTGTTCACCTCATTCCAGTTTGCCCTTTGTAGTCAATAAGTCACTAAATCCTTCTAGATTAGAAACAGCTTCATTCATGGCCCTGCCTGCCGACTTAAATGATGCTTCTATAATATGGTGTTTGTTCTGTCCGTGGTTCATTGTTAGGTGAAGGTTAAACCGCCCTTCATTGACAAAGGCCTGCCAGAACTCCCTGAAATGCTCTGTATCCATACTTCCCACAGTGCCCGTAGGCAGTGAAAACTGGTAGTGCAGCCAGGGCCTGCCGGAAAGATCTACTACCGCCGTAACAAGGGCTTCATCCATGGGAACTGCGCTGAAGCCATATCTCCTAATTCCCTTTTTATCACCCAGCGCCTTATTCCAGGCGCGGCCAAGACATATCCCCAGATCTTCTACCAGGTGGTGATAATCTACTTCTGTATCGCCTTTAGCCCTGATCAGCAGGTCAAAAAAACCATGCTTGCACCAGAGGGCAAGCATGTGTTCGAGGAAAGGAATGCCGGTTTGAATATCAGCCCTACCCTGGCCATCAAGATTTAGCTGAAGCATAATTGATGTCTCAGCTGTCTTTCTTTCTACCCTTATCCTGCGCTCCATCACTACTCCTCCTTATCAGAACTGACCTGGCATGGGCTTCCAGCCCTTCAGAACGGGCAAGCAGGGCAACCTGCGATGCCGATCTTTCCAGGGCATGATTGCTATATGCCAAAATATAAGATCTTTTAACAAAATCAGCCACTCCCAGGGCCGAAGCATACCTAGCTGTAGATGATGTAGGAAGAACATGATTGGAACCGGCCCAGTAATCGCCAAGCGCTTCAGGCGTAGATGAGCCCAAAAAAATTGAGCCTGCGCTTGTTATCCTGGATAGATAACTCCATGCATCTTCAAGGTGAAGCTCAAGGTGTTCTGGTGCAATTTCATTTACCACGGGCCAGGCCTTTTCTAAGTCCGAAACCAGGATAACTGCTCCATGTTCATTTAATGATTTCTCTGCAATTTCTTTCCTGGGCAGTGTTGAAAGCTGTTCTTCCAAGCTTTTCCTTACCAGGTTCGCAACCTTTTCCGAGGTGGTAATTAAAATTGCCCGGGACAGCTCATCATGCTCAGCCTGGGAAAGCATATCGGCCGCAATAAAATCTGCCCGCGCATTTTCATCAGCAACTATAACAATTTCACTGGGACCTGCAAGCATATCAATTCCGACCTGGCCAAATACTTCCTTTTTTGCCAGGGTGACATATATATTGCCAGGACCCACAATTTTATCCACAGCCGGAATTGATTGAGTGCCATAAGCCATAGCTGCAACAGCCTGTGCTCCACCCACCTTAAATACGGCAGTCACTCCCGCTTCCCGGGCTGCAGCCAGGGTCAAATTATTAATCATGCCATCTTCACCAGGCGGTGTGCAGATATAAATATCCTTAACTCCGGCTATCCGGGCCGGAACTACTGTCATCAGAACTGACGAAGGATAGGCAGCCGTCCCTCCGGGTATATAGGCGCCCACTGAATTAAGGGGAACAAAACGTTGGCCGGATAAAGTGCCTTCACCACTGAGCCACCAGTCCGACTGTACCTGGCGTTGATGGACTTTTTCTATATTGCCCCTAACTATTTTTAATGCATCTGATAATGCAGGGTCAACTGATTTTGCCGACTGGACAAATTCTTCTTCAGTCACCCTGAGACAGCCTATTTTTGCCCGATCAAATTCTCTTGTATAGTCAATTAAGGCTGCATCACCTTCTTGGCGCACCGTATTAATTATTTCAAGCACTTTTTCCCGTTCCTCCCGAAAATCTTGCAAAGATATATGGGGATGATTTTTCTTATAAGTTTCGTAGGAACAAACCGGCAATGGCATCTGCTTTCTCCTAAAATAGTTCAATACTTAAAAAGGTGATGAGGGTAAATGGAAAGAACAACCATATTTTAACATAAGAGCACAGGTGCGTCAATTTAATGACCTTTTTTGCTGCATAAAGACCTCAGAGATTGCATAAAACCGGGGAAAGAAATGTTCACTGCTTCGGCACCGCTAACTGCCGTCTCTCCCCTGGCAACCAGGCCTGCAACTGCAAGGGCCATGGCAATACGGTGATCGCCGCAGCTGTCTACATCGGCACCTATAGGCCTCTTCCCACCTTTAATAACAAAGCCATCATCTTTCTCGCTTATAGCAATACCAAGCCTAGAAAGCTGAGCTGTCAAATCAGAAATTCGATCAGTCTCTTTAACCCGTAGTTCAGCTGCATTGCGGATTACTGTTTCACCTTCGGCAACAGCAGCAGCTACAGCAAGAACTGGCAGCTCATCAATCAGGCGGGGTATAATTTCTCCCTCGATGTTTACACCTCTTAGTCTGCTGCCTCCCTTTATACGGATATTAGCAACAGGCTCTACTCCCCATTTCCTGGGATTTTCAATTTCCAGGTCGGCACCCATCTCTTTTAAAACATCTATTACACCTGTCCTTGTAGGGTTTAATCCAACATCTTTCAATAACACATCTGAATCAGGCACTATAGCTGCAGCTACCATAAAAAAAGCTGCAGTTGATATATCACCCGGGACAGGAACCAGCTTGCCCTGGAGGCTCTGCCTGCCCTTAATTTTTACCCGGCATGAATCTGTGTCCAGCCGGGCGCCAAAGTGCTTGAGCATCAACTCTGTATGATCCCTGCTCTGATAGGGCTCCTCAAAAATTGTCTCTCCATCAGCCTGCAGTGCTGCAAGAAGGACAGCCGATTTAACCTGGGCGCTGGCCTTGGGAGATTTATAATGTATAGCTTTTAACGGCTTACCCTTTACCAGCAGGGGCAAATTATCTCCGTCATCAGGACCTATAATATGGGCTCCCATGGCTCTTAACGGTTCGGCTATACGCCTCATAGGCCTTTTCTTTAATGAACTATCACCTGTTATTACTGACTCAAAAGATGAACCGGCCAGGATGCCGACCAGGAGCCGTGCTGTTGTGCCAGAATTGCCGGCATCCAGTTCTCCAGTTGGAGCCTGGAGCTGAGCGCTCCTGCCATGGACAAAAAGGCGGCTGCCCCTGATATTAATATTAACGCCCAGCCTGCTTAAACAGCCAATGGTAGATCGACAGTCTTCGGCATCAAGAAAACCTCTGACTTCGGTTACACCACGCGCAATAGAACCCAGCAGCAGGGCACGATGAGTAATTGACTTATCACCAGGAAGATCCATTTCGCCGAAAAAATGTTCGGGTGGAGAAGTTATAATGATCATCTTTTTCTCCTAATATAAGTTTTATCTATCTATGTTATAATAATAGAACAATTTTATCAGTGGGCGCAAGTACCCCAAATTTGAGGTGGATGTGGTTAGATGGAAATATACGCGTTAATCGGTCACAGCGGCACGGGTAAAAGCCACAGGGCTCCGGTGCTGGCAAAGGAATACGAAATAGATTATATAATAGATGACGGTTTACTGATCAAGGGCAATATGAACCTTGCTGGCAGATCTGCAAAAAGGGAAAACACAAGGTACGGGGCAATCAAAAGGGCCCTGTTCAAAGATCCCGAACATGCTGCCCAGGTTAAGGAAAAACTTGACTATATAAAACCACAAAAATTATTAATCATAGGCACATCCAGGCGAATGACGGAAGTAATAGCAGAGAATCTCGGCCTACCCGGGCCCTCCATAAGCTTCACGATCGAAGAGGTATCAGACCCGGAATCGATCAGGGCTGCCCTGGCAGTGAGAGCAAAGGAAAACCGGCACGTAATACCTTTACCTACATTTGCCATTAAGAAAGAATTCCCCGGCTACCTAATTGACCCTTTAAGATCTTTTTTCAGCATACCCTCATCACAGTTAGATGGAGCCACTGTTGAACGGTCTGTTATCCGGCCCGTTTTCAGCACGCTCGGCAGCTTTTACATTGCCGAACATGTAATCAACGACCTGGTTGAACATATCGCATCAGAGCAGCCGGGAATTCATAAAGTAATCTTTAATGACCTGGAAAACGGCAGGAGCAAGGTTGTCCTCAATGTGGATTTAGCGATAGACCTGGTAAAAATTCCGGGAATGAGGCTTGATGCCCTGTTAAAAGAGGTCCAACAAACCCTGAAGGAAGAGATCGAATATCAAACCGGTTTTTACCTGGATGCAGTAAATGTATATGCCAAGAAGCTTTACTATGACGAAGTGTTATACAGCGATAAAGTTTCGCTGCGCAAAATTATTGCCCAGGATACTGATTAGTTCGCCACCCGCCACTTGTGGGTATAGACATTCATCCGGCTGCCCCTGATAAAACCGACCAGGGTAATATTAAGAGAATCAGCAAGATCTATGGTCAGGGATGTAGGGGCAGACCTTGATAAAATCAGTTGAATTTCCAGCTTGGCTGCTTTCAACAGGATCTCTGAGCTTAAGCGACCGCTGGAAATAATTATTTTATCCCGGGTTGATATACCGGCTAATATACATTCCCCGATAATTTTATCTATAGCATTGTGGCGCCCGATATCTTCATGAAAAAAAAGAATACCGCTTTTATCTGCCAGGGCTGCGCTGTGCACTCCTCCGGTAATTCTAAATAGTTCAGATTTCTGCTGAAGCTCATTAATCAAGCTGATAACAGTTGCTGTATCTAATACCAGCTTGCCGGTTAAAGGTTTACTGCGCAGTGAATCAAGCACGTTAAAAAAAACAGTCCCCTTACCGCACCCTGAAGTGACTGTTCTTTTTCCATAAAGTTTTTCCGCCAGCCCTGTTTTCTCTTTCAGCTCTACATATACAAAACCCTGCTCTTCATCAATGCGCAGGGACT
This sequence comes from Syntrophomonadaceae bacterium, assembly GCA_007131435.1. GTDB lineage: Bacteria > Bacillota > Dethiobacteria > DTU022 > DTU022 > SLQM01. Next base: position 4,029 of record SLQM01000191.1, on the reverse strand, counting down.
CCACTTCATCATGATGCGATAGCAGCCCTTCTGAGCGCAAAAAACCGATGGCAAGAAGATCGATTTTTTCAGGCGTGCATAAAAGGGTAACCAGCTCATTTCCATTAAGGTAAATTGTAACCGGGGATTCAACGGTGATATAATCTTCTGTTTCTGTTCTTTCATTTCCCCTGATTTTTGTTATCCTTTTTGAAATAAACCTCTCATGCTCCACATTTTTAACCCCTTTATATTTCCAGGCCATTACAGCTGATAACTTTTTTATACCAGTAGGCGCTGTTTTTGGGATAACGCTTACTTGTGGCATAGTCAATATAAACCAGGCCAAACCTTTTACTGTAACCAAAAGCCCACTCAAAATTATCCATCCAGGTCCATACATAATAACCTTTCAGGGGCACTCCTTGTTCGAGGGCGTTCCAGCATTCAAGCAGGTAACCCTGCAGGTAGTTTATCCTGCGCTCATCGTTAACAGTCTTGTCTTTTTGCAGTTTATCCTCAAATGCAGCACCGTTCTCTGTTACGTAGAGAGGCAGGGGGCCATAGTCGCGGTGCACCCTGACAAGCAGTTCATAAAGGCCGCGGGGATAAACTTCCCAACCCATTTCGGTGTATTCAGATTCAGACGGATTAACCGGATTACCCATAAAATCATCTTCAGAAGCTGAAGCTTTCACCAAAACCCTGGTGTAATTATTGATACCGAGAAAATCAACCGGCTCCGAAATAAGAGCATCATCCCCAGCGCTTGTTTCAGGCAGTGTAAAAGCCCTGGAAAAAATGTCAACCATATCCTGCGGATAAGTGCCCTTGAAAAGGGGATCCAAAAACCAACGGTTCATAAAGCCGTCAGTATTTTTTGCCGCCCTGGCATCTTCATCGCTGTCTGAGTATGGTTGTACCGGGGCCAGGTTTAAAGTTATACCTATCGGTTCACCATCGCGCTTTGCATCGCGAAAACGTCTTACCGCCAACCCATGGCCCAAAAGAAGGTTGTGGCCGACCTGGAGAGCGGTTGAAAAATCACTCAGCCCGGGAGCATGAATACCAAATGCATGCCCGAGGTATGCAACTACCCAGGGTTCATTTAAAGTAATCCACCTGTCTACCGGAAGGTCAAGGCTTTGAAAAAGGAATGAAGCATAATCTGCAAAATAGTTTGCTGTATCACGGTTGTTCCATCCACCTTTATCCTGCAGGGCCTGGGGCAAATCCCAGTGGTAAAGAGTTACGGCTGGTTTGATATTATGCTGGTGCAGTTTTTCCACCAGGCGGCGATAAAAATCCAGCCCTTTAAGGTTAGGTTTTCCTCCTCCACCGGGAAATATCCGGGGCCAGGATATTGAAAAACGGTAAGCATTAAGCCCTAAGTCGGCCATCATTTCAACATCTTCCCTGTAAAGATGGTAATGATTACAGGTAACATCACCTGTTTCTTCATCCCAGATCTTCCCCGGAGTATGAGAAAAACGGTCCCAGATAGATTCTCCCTTTCCGTCTTCATCATGGGCACCTTCAATCTGGTACGAAGCAGTAGCTGCCCCCCAGAGAAAATCTTCTGGAAATATATACCTGGCCATCTATGCTACCTCCTGCAATGATTAATAAAGTTTTCTATTATAGAGCGTTTGCTCATACTCTCACTGCCGCACTGGCAGGAGTGGCTGTCAACAAAACACAGAGACTGCTGGTCCGCTTTACATTTTTCATCTTCCGGCAGGTAAGTAACCGGCGTAAACAGGCCCAGGCCGCGGCTGAAACGTCCATCGTAAAGATATTGTGTACCGGGATGACCCTTGTCTTTGCATGGCCACTGCAGGCTTCCTTCAGCCAGGCGGCTGTAAGATATTCCTTCATATTGCGGCGTAAGGTGCGCGATCTCATCAAAAACATCTTCCGGGCCCTCATAGTCCCATTCAAATCCGAACCAACCTGCCAGTTCGGCAATAATAGCCCAGCCGGGATATGCCTCGCCCGGTGGCTGAACTGCGGCAATGCTAAGCTGAACACGCCTTTCGGTGCTGGTGTAGGTTCCCGTATGTTCGGCAAAGCCGGCAGCAGGAAGGACAATATCTGCCATGGACGCTGTTTCAGTCATAAAAATATCCTGGACAACGAGAAAATCAAGTCCTTCCAAGAAGTTTTTTGTCCCGGAATAGTCCCCGGCACAACTGGCAGGGTTTTCATCAAGGATATACATGGCTTTTATCCCTGACCGGCTGCCAAGTTCAAATGCCCGGGCTGCTGTTAGGCCGGACTGGTCTGAAAACTGGAAGCCCCAGCTGCGCATGAATTTATCACGGACAGCTTTATCATCCAGGTGTTGATAACCGCTCAGCAAGTTTGGCAGAGCCCCCATATCAGCAATCCCCTGCAGGTTGTTCTCCCCATAGGGCAGGTAGAGTCCTGTTGATTCCCGCCCCAGGTTGCCTGTCAGGAGGGCAAGGTTGGCAATAGCCAGCACAAGATCCTGGTTGCCCGATTCCTTTTCCACGCCAACAGTAGATACGATGGCAGCTTTTTCTGCACTGGCATAAATCCTGGCAGCTTCATAAATTAAATTTTCTTTTAAGCCGGTGATTTCAGATACCTCTTGAGGAGTATAACCGGCAATAATATCGCTGTAAGCTTTAAACCCTTCTGTCCGCTTTTCAATAAATTCAAGGTCATGCAGGTTCTCGGAGATTATGACATTAGCCATGCCATTTACCAGGGCAACTGCTGTTCCAGGCTTGTAGAGCAGATTGCCGCCTGCAATATCTCCAAGGGTTGTATCCTGGTTATTGGCAACAACAAGTCCTGCTCCCTTTCTGGCTGCTTCACGAACCCTGTAGCTTAGTACAGGATGGGTAGCATCGGGATCTGCCTCTATTACCAGCACCGCATCGGTTCTGCTTAGCTCTTCAATGCTGTTAGTCATAGCAGCACTGCCAAAAGCCTTCATTAAGCCATCCACCGATGGAGCATGGCAGTGTCTTGTATAGCTGTCCACATTATTTGTGCCAAGTGAACGCATTAGCTTTTGAAATAAGAAGCTTTCTTCATTGCTAACCTTGGGAGAACAGATCCCCATCAGGGCATGAGATCCATAGCGTTTCATAACTTCTTCAAAATTATCAACTATATAGCCAAGCGCTTCTTCCCAACTTACTTTTACAAATACACCATTAGATTTAATTAAGGGTGCTGTCAAACGGTCACTGCTCTGCAGGTAATCCCAGCCAAATTTGCCCCGCACACAAAGATGACCACGGTTAACCGTTCCTTCTTTCACCGGTGAAACCCCTATCACCCTGTTATCCTTGACATGCAGGTTCATATTACAGCCCACGCTGCAATAAGGACAGACTGACTTAACCTGCGACACTTCCCAGGGGCGGCCTTTGCCTACTGCTGATTTTGGTATTAGAGCCCCTACCGGACAGCTATCAATACAGAGTCCACAGAATACGCAGCTTGACTCTTCAATTGAGTCTTCAAATGCCGGTCCAACATTGGATACAAAGCCGCGCCTGGTAAAATCAATAGCTCCGGCCCCCACTACTTCCTGGCACTTTCCAACGCAGATACCGCACAATATGCATTTATTCATATCGCGAACGAAAAACAGATTGGTATCATCAAGCGGCAGTTCCTTTCTATCTCCTGAAAACTCACTGTCCGCTACACCGTAGCGGTAACAGTAATCCTGCAGCCTGCAGTCGCCGGTTTTTTCACATGTAATACAGACCAAAGGGTGATTGGCTACTAAAAGATTTAGTATTCCTTTTCGGGCGCTAATTACACGCTCGGATTCTGTATGGATTACCATTTCCGGGGCAACAGGCGCTACGCATGAAGCAAGCAGGGCACGGGCATTCTCCACTTCTACAACACAGATCCGGCATGCACCGTTTGGAGCAAGTTCCGGGTCATGGCAGAGAGTGGGGATGTCTATTCCAAGAAGCCGGGCAGCCTGTAAGATAGTTGTTCCCGGTTCAACTGAAATATCCCGGCCATTAATTGTTACATTAATTGTTACATTAATTG
>SLQM01000175.1 GCA_007131435.1 Syntrophomonadaceae bacterium | reverse complement strand
GATTTATAAATGGAGGATGAAAGATTGCTTTTTTTACTGAAAGAAACGGGGGTGCTGATGGAAGGTCATTTTCTGCTTACTTCGGGCAGGCACAGCGATCGCTTCCTGCAGTGTTCACAGCTGCTGCAGTACCCTGAATATACAGCAGAAGTTTGCAGGATGATGGCCAAACCTTTTGACAATAATAGTATCACGGCCGTAATCGGCCCGGCCATGGGTGGAGTGATCCTGGCTTACGAAACAGCAAGGGTTTTAAAAGCGAGGGCTCTTTTCGCCGAACCGGCAGAAAGTAAAATGGTATTAAGGCGCGGTTTTAAGCTGGCTGAAGAAGACAGGGTTTTGGTGGTTGAAGATGCTGTTACAACGGGAGGGTCAGTGCGGAAAGTCCTTGACCTGCTGAAGACAATTGATGTAAAATCAGTCGGGGTCTCGGTGCTGATTGACCGGTCAGGGGGCAAAGTTGACTTCGGCCTACCGGCCCATTACTTGATCAGCATGAATATAGACTCTTTCGACCCGGCTGCCTGCCCCCTCTGTAAGGCAGGGATACCGCTGCAGAAGCCTAAAAACTGATTACGCTTATGACTAATAATAGTATTGCCTTGGTTTTACTTATAGACAGTTACCGGTTTTGTCACAGGTAATGGCAGCTGAACCGATGCAGTTCCAGCCTGAACGATCAGCGAGCAAAGATTTTTCTGCAGCTTGAAGATCCCTTGGCCTTTTTAGTCTGAACAAGTAAAAAATGACGGGGAGATATAAAATTATGCAGCAGCAGATATTTAAACGTATCAGCAGGGAACTCAGCCTGCCGGAAGCAAAAGTTGCCGGCACCGCAGCGCTATTGGACGAAGGGAACACAGTTCCCTTCATAGCCCGCTACCGCAAGGAAATGACCGGCGGTATGACCGACGAAGAAGTAAGGCTGCTGCAGGAGAAGTTAACCCAGTACCGCAACCTTGAACAGCGCCGCGAAGAAGTGCTGCGCCTGGTAGATGCCCAGGGAGCTTTGACCCCGGAGCTGCAAAAAAGTGTGGAAAATGCGGTAACGGTTACCGAACTCGATGACCTTTACCGGCCTTTCCGCCCGAAGAAGAAGACCAGGGCCTCAGTGGCCCGCGACAGGGGCCTTGAGCCTTTTGCTCTCTTGATCCTGGATGGGGAAATAGAGCCTGGTGAAGAAGCAGGCAAGTATCTTGATCCCGAAAAAGATTTAAATGACATTGCTGCAGTGCTGCAGGGCGCATCAGACATAATTGCTGAAATAATATCCGATGATGCCTCTGTCCGCAAAAGCCTGCGCCGGGTTTTTAACCGGGAAGGTCTTGCTGAAGTTAAAAAGAAGGAAGCCGGGGGAGTCAATATCTACGATGATTATGACGGATACAGCGAGCCGTTAACAAAAATAAAAGCTCACAGGGTCCTGGCCATAAATCGCGGGATAAAGGAAAAAGTGCTTAATTTAAAAATAGCAGTTGAAGAGGAAAAAGCCTTAAAGGTGATTGCTGCAAAGTTTTACAGCAACGGGCAAAATCAGCCGTGCAGGGAGATAATTGCCAGGGTAGCTGCAGATAGTTTCAAACGCCTGATACACCCCTCACTGGAAAGGGAGAGCTGGCAGGATCTGCTCGATAGAGCTGTAAGAGGAGCCCTGGTGGTTTTTAAAGAAAACCTGAGAAACAGAATGCTTGTTCCTCCGGTTCGCCACCGCAGGGTCCTCGGCTGGGATCCTGGTTTTCGCACCGGCTGTAAACTGGCCTGTGTCTCCGGAACCGGTGAACTGCTGGAAACTGCGGCTGTTTTTCCAACAGCGCCCCGCAATGACCTGGCCGGGGCAACGGCGAAGGTACTGCAGTTAATAGAAAAGCATAACCTGGACTGTATTGCCATTGGCAACGGTACCGCATCAAGGGAAAGTGAGCTTTTTGTTGCCGGCTTAATTAAAGATAAAAACCTGGATATCGAATATACCATTGTTAACGAAGCAGGAGCGAGCGTTTATTCTGCCTCTCCCGCTGCAAAAAAAGAGTTTCCAGAACTCGATGTAGCTGAGCGCAGTGCAGTTTCAATTGCCCGCCGCCTGCAGGATCCCCTGGCCGAGCTGGTAAAAATTGACCCGAAGGCAATCGGAGTTGGTCAGTACCAGCATGATATGCCGACCAAGGAACTTGACCTGGCGCTGGCCGGTACTGTTGAAAGTTGTGTTAACCAGGTTGGTGTAGATTTAAACAGCGCATCGGCAGCCCTGCTTTCCTATGTGGCCGGGATAAACGCTGCAGTGGCAGACCGGATAGTGGATTACAGGAACGAAAAAGGTTCGCTGGATTCAAGGCAGCAGCTTCATGAAATCAGCGGTCTCGGGCCGAAGGTCTTTAAGCAGTGTGCCGGGTTCCTCAGGCTCCCGGATAGTGACAATTACCTGGAAAGAAGCGCCGTTCACCCCGAATCATATGAACTTGCAGCGAAAATAATGGAGAAGCTATCTCTTCAGCCCGGTATCCTGGGCAATGTCAGCGCCATACCGGGTCTGGAAGATGATGCAATAAAAACCCTGGCAGCCGAACTTAATGCGGGGGAGCCTACAGTTCGCGATATCCTGGAGGAGTTTCGCAAACCGGGGCGCGATCTGCGTGAAGAACTTCCCAGACCTGTTTTTATGCAGGCAGTTACAGAGCTGGAAGACCTGCAGCCGGGCATGGTCCTGATGGGTATTGTGCGCAATATAGTTGATTTTGGGGCTTTTGTAGATATTGGGGTTCACCAGGACGGGCTGGTCCATATTTCGGAAATCTCCGAAAGCTATATTAAGCACCCCCTGGAGGTGCTGCAGATAGAAGCAGCGGTCAAGGTGAAAATTTTATCCATCGATCGCGAGCGTGGCAGAATTTCCCTCTCTATTAAACAAGCCAAAGATTAGTTGGTTTTTCATATTCAATTGTTTAACCCCCTAACAATATTTAACGGGTGAGATCAGAGGTTTAGTCCCGGGTCTCCATGATATGCTTTCGTTGGGTCGCCAATTTGCAGGCAAGACTGCTTCAGCTATCTTGCCGAACAATAATATCGCTGGTAGCTGATTAGTCTTTGCTGAGTTTAATAGGGGGTTTTGAAATATGCAGCTGACGCAGGTGGAAGATGCCGAAAACTGCGGGGAAGCCGGCCAGCAGCATCCACTTTTTATCCACAGGCATTGTGTCCCAGAAACCCTCACGAAAACTGCGCGAAGAGCGGGCCAGGTCTGCCCTGGGTACGCTCAACCTGACCCTGCCGTTTTCATCAACAATGATCATTGTTTCCCGTGCATTCTCCAGCGCGCTTTCCGGTTTCCCGTCATAATCGACCCAAATATGGGTAAGTGATATGTTCTTCCGGTAAGGTATTTCCATCTCTTCCAGCAGAGATGCAAAAAGCAAAAACCGTGCCTTGCAGTCACCGTATTCCCTGTAAAGCGCTTCTTCAAGGGTGGGGAAATACCAGGGCATATTGTAAACTTCCCAGTCATAGCGGTAGGGAATGTTTGCATAAACAAATTTTTGGATCTCACCGGGGGTGAGCCCCTGCAGCGGCTGTGCCATTTCCGAAACCCTGTATGGCGACACGGGCGGGTTTTTCAACCTGTAGACACTGGCTGCCAGTTTTCCCGGGTTTGGATAAAGGACCAGCAAAACCCAGATTACCAGGAGGGCAATTTTTAAAAAATGCAGCTTTTTTCTTCTCAGCAGATTCATGTCTTAATACCTCGTATAATCATAAACCATGACAAACAATAGAAATCAAGAGAAAAGCATAGCAAAGAACTGCTAATAAGCCTCAACAATCATTAACAATGTGATGGGGGCTTCAAATACATTATACAGCAAAAAATAGCTTTTACACAATACCAATAAAAATTATGGATTGCTTTCATGCAATGCAGCATCAGAAAGGTAATCGGGTATGTTATAAATTATTTGTATTATTCTTATACTTTTTATAAAATGTTAAAAGGGGGTGGTTTGGTGAAAGCACGGCTGATTTTATCCGTAGTAACTGTACTTCTGATTCTGGTTCTTGTTTTCTGGTCGACAAGTATTGATTTTTCCCGTATTTCAATACATTTCCTTAATGATCTTGGAATACTCTTCGCAGCCTTGGGTCTGTTGCTGCTCTTTTTCCAATTTGTTTTTTCTTCAAGGATCAGGTTTATAGAATACGGTTTCGGGCTTGACAAAATGATGCGCTGGCACCGTTTATTCGGACGGATTGGCCTGGCCCTGATCCTGCTTCATGCCATTTTTATAGTCTATTACCGTCTATCACTATTTGGCGATACATTTTTTACAGTCTTTATCCTGGTAGGGATAATCGCTTTAGTGGGTTTTATGGTCACAGGAGCGCTGGCTTCACAGTACAGGCGCATTGGCCTTGCTTACGAAACCTGGAGAAATATTCACCTCATCAACTACCTTCTTTTTCCTGTCGCCTTGGTGCATGTCTTTTATCACACCCTGCCAGGGTCATTGCTGTCCTACCTGTGGTACTCACTGGCTTTTCTGTATCCTTTGCTCTTAATATACCGCCTGATCCGGATTGTTGCTGTCAGGATGAATCCTTACGAAGTGACTGAGGTAAAACAGGAAGCGGAAAAAATCTGGACTCTTTTTTTTAAAGGTAAAAAACTTGATTATAAACCGGGGCAGTTTTTATTTCTCCAGCTGTTGCGCGAGGGCGAGCGATCATCTACCCACCCTTTTACCATATCGAACAGTCCTACCCGCAGTGAACTGTCAGTAACCCCCAAGATAATAGGTGATTTTACCCTTACAATCAAGGATACCCGGGTTGGTGATAAGGTTTTCATTGATGCGCCTTACGGTGTTTTCAGCTTTCTGAACCAGCCTCTAAAAGACCTGGTTTTTATTGCCGGGGGTATTGGAATAACTCCATTTATTAGCATGATTCGCAACATCTATGATCAAAATTTAGACTACAGGGTAGCCCTGTTCTGGGTTAACCGCAGTGAAAATAACCTTTGTTTTACAGGTGAGCTTAAACAGATAGAACAGGAACTGGATAATTTTAAAGTTGTGTTTATCATGACAGATCAGCCAGACTGGCCAGGGGAAAAGGGCAGGTTGAATGCCCAGTTTATAAAAGAATACCTGGGCGACATGGACAAGAAGGCATTTTTTATCTGCGGCCCACCGGCAATGTCAGCAGAACTGGAACGGGAACTTAAAGAGTTTGATGTGCCCAAATCAAACATCTACCGGGAAATATTTGAGTTGTAAACTTTCAGGGAAGGAGTAGTAATGAATTTAATCTTTTATAATGGCAAGATAGTAACCATGGACCCTGATTTACCAATCGCCGAAGCGGTATCTGTCAAAGACGGCGGAGTAGAAGCAGTAGGCGCCAAAGAACCGGTGCTGGCTGGCAAAACAGCTCAATCCGAACTAATTGATCTAAAGGGCAGGATGCTGCTGCCCGGGTTTAACGACAGCCATATGCATCTTACAAATTATGCGCTTACCTTGTCAAAAGTTGACCTGCGTTTTTGTGAAGACATAAACGACCTGGTTAATAAGATAAAAGCATTCATCAGGCAGCATGAGCCGGGAAGAGGAGAATGGGTTCTTGGCTGGGGCTGGAATCACAGTAAATACGGGGAAGGCAGGATGCCTGACCGTGATGACCTGGACAAGGCCACGATAGATAGTCCCCTGGTTATCGTAAGAACCTGCTGTCATATAGCTGTGGCCAATACCAGGGCCCTGGAGCTTGCCGGTCTTGACCAAGCTGCGCGGGCAATAGAAGGGGGAGAGGTTGAGACAGACCGGTCAGGAAGGCCTAACGGAATTCTTAAAGAGAGCGCCATGCAGCTGGTGATGGATTTAATTCCACCTGCAGATAAAAATAACATGAAGGACTTAATAAAAACGGCAGGTCGTGATTTCCTTTCTGCCGGCTTAACCTCGGTTCAGACTGACGATCTTTACGCCCTGGGCAGCGAAAAGTTAGAAGAGCTGCTTGATGCCTACCAGGAACTTGAAAATGAGGGCAACATGCCCCTGCGGGTTAATTTTCAGCCGCAGTTGATGAGTATGGATAGGTTGAAAGCTTTTCTTGAGCTTGGAAAAACTACCGGCTGGGGAAGCGACTACTTTCGTATCGGCCCCCTGAAGCTCTTTACAGACGGCTCGATGGGCGGTCGCACAGCCCTGCTTTCCTCGCCTTATAATGACGACCCGGAAAACTGCGGGGTTCCTGTTTTACCCCGGGAAAGTTTTTATGAACTGGTATGCCTGGGCCACCGGGAGGGGATGCAGGTGGCCTGCCACGCTATTGGTGATGCTGCTATTAACATGGTTCTCGATGCTTACAGTCATGCGCAGAGCTTATATCCCCGCACTGATCCCCGTTTCAGGGTTGTTCATGCCTCGCTGGCCGATCCTGCCTCCCTGGAGCGGTTCAGGGAGCTAAACGTCATAGCTGATATCCAGCCGTCTTTTATTGCCTCAGATTATGACCTGCTAGAAAAAATTTTTGGTGCTGAAAGGGCAGGCTGGGCTTACCGCTGGCAGGATTTTATTGAGGCAGGAATTCACCTGGCCGGCAGCTCGGACTGCCCGGTTGAAAATTACCACCCCCTTGAAGGTATTGCTGTCGCTGTAACAAGACAGGACCTGGAAGGAAGGCCTGAAGGAGGGTGGTTCCCGGATCAGAGACTTTCCCTTGATCAGGCCCTGCAGCTTTACACGACAGGTTCAGCCTACTGCACTTATGAAGAGGACAGGAAAGGTTCAATCAGCCCTGGTAAACTTGCAGACCTTGTAGTGCTGGCAGAGGACATCTATAAAGTTGCACCTCTTGAGATTAGCAGTATACCGGTTGATATGACCGTGGTCGGTGGAGAGATCAAGTTTATTAGGTAATCGATTTTGGTTTTAAAGTTATTTGCTCGACAGCCCCTGTGTTAAAGGCTGTGCCATTTGGGGCGATTCGAGCGTCACCGCAGTGAAGCATAGTTACGGAGGGAAGACGAAGGAACCGTTCCCCTGGCACAGCAATTCATGTTTCGGCATTTTGATTAAAACATAGGAGCTGAACCATGCACAGGATATTGGTTATTAATCCCGGTTCTACATCAACAAAGATTGGCCTGTTTGAAAATGACCAAGCCCTTTTCAAAGAAACTCTACGACACAGTGCGGAAGAAATCTCTGTTGACCTGGGGCGGGAAGAACAGGCCCGTTTTCGGCGGTTGGCCCTCATCAGGTTGCTGGCAGAAAAAGATGTTGCCCTGGAGAGCCTGGCAGCCATTGTAGTTCGTGGCGGCCTGCTGAGGCCGCTTGCATCGGGAACTTACCTGGTCGATGACCAGGTATACGATGACCTGGTTAACGCTAAATACGGCTGGCATGCCTCTAACCTGGGGACAATTATCGCCCTTCCCCTTGCTCGTGAAGCAGGGTTGCCAGTATATACGGTTGACCCGGTAACCGTGGATGAGTTTGAACCCCTGGCCCGCTATTCCGGCCTAAAAGGGGTTGACCGGCAGAGCATGTCTCATGCCCTGAACATGAAAGCAGTAGCCCGCAGGGCGGCAAAGTTAATGGGAAAAAATTATAACGAACTGAACCTTGTGGTAGTTCACCTGGGCAGCGGTATATCTGTTTCAGCCCATAAAAAGGCTAAAATGGTCGATGTAAATAATGCTAACGAAGAAGGCCCTTTTTCTCTTGAGCGCTGCGGAACCCTGCCGGCGCTTGGACTGGTCCGTCTCTGTTTTAGCGGAACTTACAGCCTGGCTGAAACAATCAAGCTGCTCACCTCCGGCGGAGGCATCTACTCTTACCTGCAGACTAAAGATTTTACCGAGGTTGAAGAACAGATTAATAAAGGCGATCGAGAGGTAAAAGAGATTGTAGAGGCCATGGCCTACCAGGTTTCAAAAGAGATTGGAGCCATGTCGACTGTATTAGAAGGACAGGTCGATTCAATTATCCTAACCGGGGGGATGGCTCATGCCAGAAACCTGGTTAAAATGATTGAAAAGAGAGTTTTATTTATCGCACCCATAATCGTTCTTGCCGGGGAAGAAGAGCTGGAAGCCCTGGCAGCTGGTGCGCTGCGTGTTCTGCGAAACGAGGTTAGGGTGCTTAAATATTAAGTAAAGTGTAAACGCTTATCACTATATTCTTGTAAAGCAAGTTGCGCATGGGGATTAATAGGAAGTATTAATAGGTGGGAGGTTGGTCAGCCATGTCATTTGAAAATTTTTACCAGGTTATCGCAGCTGTCAGGGAGCTACCTACCTGCAAGCTCTGTGTTGCTGCGGCAGCGGAAGAAACAGTTCTCGAGGCTGTAAGAGACAGTCTGAGAGAAGGGATTGTCGATTTCGTCCTGGTCGGCCATGAAGAAAAAATCTGGCGCCAGGCAATGACTGTAAGCCTTAATCTGCAGGGCATTGAAATTATTGATATTCCCGATCCCCTTGAAGCTACCGCCAGGGCAGTAAAAGAGGTTGCTGCAGGAAGGGCAGATATCCTGATGAAGGGTATGGTTAACAGTTCAGATTTCCTGCGGGCCGTGCTGAGCCCGGATGGTGGTATGCGCCGGGACAGGATTCTAAGCCACTTTGCCATCTACGAGATACCTGGCTACTACAGGCTGATTTACATGACTGATGGAGGCTTAAATGTAAACCCTAACCTGGAACAGAAAAAAGTAATTCTCCAAAATGCCATAGAATTCTTACACTCTATCGGCCTGGATCAGCCCAAGGTGGCAGTTTTAACCGCCAATGAGAAGGTTAACCCGAAAATACAGGCAACGGTGGATGCAATGGCCCTGAAGGAGATGTCTGCCGAAGTTTTTCCCGGTGCCGTGGTGGATGGCCCAACCCCGCTCGATATTGCAGTGAGCCTTGAATCTGCAATGCACAAAGGCATAGAGAGTCCGGTGGCAGGAAAAGCCGATTTGCTGATGGTGCCGAACATTGAAGCGGGTAATATACTTGGCAAGGCCATAATCTACTTTGCCGGTGGCCGCATGGGAGGCCTGGTGCTTGGTGCCAGCAACCCCGTAATTTTAACTTCCCGTAATGAACCGCCCATGGGGAAAATGGCTTCCATTGCTTTGGCTGCCTATTCAGTTGTTCGCGGCAGGTCGATGCAATAAGAAATAGGGTACTTTTTTATCAGAAAAATAGAATTTTTATCTTCCCCTTTCATGATGGATTTTCCTGTGTTATAATGAAAAATGTCGCCGACCGACCGGTCGGCCGGTCAATTTGATTTTTACCGGAGGTTTACATATATGGGCCTT
>SLQM01000007.1 GCA_007131435.1 Syntrophomonadaceae bacterium | reverse complement strand
TGGGTTAAAAAATAACTGCTCGTTTTTCCGGCGGCCCATTTATAAGGCATCCTGATCCGCCCGTCATAAATAATATTCTCATCTGCAGATACAGACACTATATCGCCTCCCTCCATAGAAATTTTTGACCTGGTTCAGCTGGCACTGATGCACAGTAAATTATTCTATCCCGAACATCTGCTTATACTCTTCCTTGGGCGGCATTACCGTTCCCTCGCCAAGGGCCACTTCCGTCCCGTCCTGGTTGATCCACTTCATTTCCATGCGTATACGGTTTTTCTCTTCGAATTTTTCCACTACCGTGGCAATAGCGGTGATAGTATCACCGGGGTATACAGGAGCCCGGTAGCGAACGGACATTCCGATGGCAACGGTGCCAAGACCCGGCAGCATCGTTCCCAGGACAGGGGCAATCAGCGAAGTTGAAATACCTCCATGGGCAATACGCCTGCCGAACATTGTTTTTTTTGCGAACTCTTCATTAACATGCATGGGATTAAAATCGCCTGTAATCCCGGCAAATAGATATATATCAGTTTCAGTGATTGTTTTACTAAATGATGCACTGTCGCCGACGGAGATCTCATTGATCGTTTTACCCAATTTAATTTCACTCATTAAGCATTCATCTCCCATTTACAGTTTTGGAGTTACTGCCTGGTTCACAATTCTTTTCTTTCACCTCCCTGTCTCGCTGATTCTAACTGGCAGGTTATTCAAATTTAAGCTTCTGTCTCTTCCTGCTTTTTCAGAATTTTTTTCGCTATCTTGCCGGTTTGCGTTTTAGGAATCTGGTCCCGGAATACAACAATGGCCGGCACCTTGTAGCGGGCAATATTTTCCGAGCAGTGGGCCTTAATTTCATCTTCACTTATCTCGCAGCCGGGCTTGGCAACAATTACAGCCTTGACTACTTCACCGTACTTTTCACTGGGATGACCGATAACTGCCGCTTCACCTACTTTCGGATGGCGATAGAGCAGTTCCTCAATTTCCCTGGGATAAATATTTTCACCTCCGCGGATGATCATCTCTTTAATACGGTCGACAATCCAGAAATAGCCATCTTCATCCACGTAGCCTACATCTCCCGTGTGAAGCCAGCCCTCAATGATAGTTTCTGCTGTTGCCTTCTCATTTTTGTAGTATCCCTTCATCACGTTCTGGCCCCTGATGCAGATTTCACCGAATTGACCAGGAGCTAAGATCTCCTGCTGGTCGTTCATGATCATCATCTGCTGTCCGCGCAGGGGGAGGCCGATTGAACCGATTTTTCTTACCCCGTAATAGGGATTGAGGGAACTGACACAGGTCCCTTCAGTCAGGCCGTAACCTTCAAGGATATGCAGGCCAAATTTTTCTTCGAAGCTATTGAAAAGGGAAACAGGCAGCGGTGCGGCGCCGCATATTACATAGCGCAGTGAACTGTAGTCGGCGCTGTCTGCCCCGGGCGCATCCATCAGGATGGCTAAAATTGTCGGTACCGCGCTGAAAGTGACAGGCCGGTATTTTTCTACTGCCCCCCAGAAAGAAGCGGGGTTGAAAGATTTCAGCATGGCAACTGTTCCGCCAATCATCATCGGCACCATAACAGTAGCCAGCTGGGCATTGACGTGAAAAAGGGGCAAAATCATCATAATCACATCCCCGGTAAACAGGGGGAAAACATCTGATGCATGGGCTGCATCAATAACGTAGTTCCAGTGGCTGAGCAGCACACCCTTGGGACGGCCGGTTGTGCCTGAAGTATAGATTATTGAAGCAATGTCATCCGGACCTACCTGCTCATTTTCCAGGGGTGTTCCCGGTTTTTCCTCCAGTAGATCTTTAAAAAGAAAGCTGCCTTTAACAGCATCATCTCCAAGGTAGATGCGATGTTTAAGCTGAGGGCACTGCCCTGCGGCAGGCTCAAGAACTTCGGCCAGGGAGGGCGACACGATCACTGCAGCAGCCTCCGAATTGGATAGAACATAGCTGACCTCATCAGGCTTAAAGGCTGCATTAATCGGACCCATGATAGCCCCCAGCTTGTTGAGGGCAAACCAGGCTATTACATATTCGGGACAGTTTTCAGCAAAAATTGAAACAACCTGGCCTTTCTTAATTCCCAGTTCTTTCAATCCACGGGCCAGGCTGTTAGTAGCCTGGTCAAATTCGCCGTAACTTATTGTTCGATCATCAAAAAGGATAAATGGCAAATCCCGGTTATGTTTTACCTGGTAGGCCAGCAGGCCTGGCAGAGTTTGATAGTTCACACTGATCTTGCTTTTGTCCATCACTTGTAAAACCTCCCTATAAGCTTACTGGACCAGCTGTCTTGAAATAATCTCCAGCATAATCTCGTCTGTTCCTCCGCCAATGCGGGTCAGGCGGCTATCTCGCCAGAAACGCTGGACCGGGTATTCCATCATGTAACCATATCCTCCGTAAAACTGGACAGCTTCATCAGCAACCTTACATGCAGTACGCGAAGAAAATAGTTTTGCCATCGATATTTCCTTGGCCGGGAATTCACCGGCGTTGATTAAACCGGCTACGTAATAGTTAAGCTGACGGGCAGCTTCTATTTCAGTTGCCAGTTCAGCTAACCGGTGACGGATTGTTTGAAACTTGCCGATGGGCCTGCCGAACTGACTGCGTTCGGACACGTATTTTAAAGTCATGTCAAGGTTAATCTGGGCCCCTGCAATTGCCGATACAGCGCCAAACAGTCTTTCGGGCTGAAGTTCCCACATAATATGATAAAAGCCCTGTCCTTCTTCCCCAAGCATATTATCAGCAGGAACGCGGCAATCCATAAATGACAGTTCTGCCGTGTCGGAAGAAAGCATGCCAACTTTATCCAGTTTACGGGATACGCTGTAACCGGGGCTATCTTTCTCCACAACAAAAATGGTAATTCCTTTTGCCCCGCTTGAACCGGGTTCCCTGGATACTACAATGGCAAAATCTGCCCGGACTCCATTTGTTATAAACATTTTTTGACCATTTATTACATATTCATCGCCATCACGCCTGGCAGTTGTGCGAATTGAAGCTACATCAGAACCGGCATCCGGCTCGGTGATCCCCAGGCAGCCAATCTTTTTCCCTTCCAGAGCGGGCCTTAGAAATCTTTCTTTAATGCTTTCCGAACCGACCTTGTGCAGGAGTGGACATACCATGTCGGTCTGAACGCCAACACCAAGGGCAACACCGCCAGAAAGACACTGCATCATCTCTTCAGCAAGGATTACGCCGCACAGGTAATCTCCACCCTGGCCTCCGACTTCCTCGGGATAATGCAAACCCAGGAAACCTAGTTCACCAAGGCGGGAAAAAACAGATGAAGGAAATTCTTCAGCCTCTTCCCACTGGTCTGCATGGGGAGTTAGTTCTTTTAAAACAAATTCCCGGATCGTTTTACGGATTGCCTGGTGTTCTTCGTTAAAAATGTGATTTTCACTCACAGCTTATACTCCTCCTGTCCAAATTTTATTTTTTATAGGATGAGCCTTTATAATTTAAGCACGCCTGCCAGGTAATTAAAGGCCACCCTCCAGTGTTTCAGGATGAAGCTGGAACAGCTCAAATATGATCTTATAAATTCCCGGTTTTAAGTTTTTTTACCGGGGGCTGCACTAACGCAAAGCCTTCTGCCACCTTATTCCCCTGGTTAAACCAGCTTAATTCCATTTCAACCATGTTTTTCTGTAAATTAATTTTTGCTATCTTCACTTTAGCTGTAACCGCATCACCAACATTTACCTGTTCATGGTGGCGGAAGGTCGTTTCTACGACTATACTGCCAGGGCCAGGCAGAATCATTTTAATAACAGTGAAGATCAATGAAGATATGATGCCGTTATCAATTACTTTCTGCGCATCATTATCAATGGTTAGATAATCACCTGAAATACCGGAATAATTATGGAGGTCTTTTTCAGTAAATGATTTACTAAAAGATGCTTCTTCTCCGATGCTTAATTCAGTGATTGTTTTTCCAGTTTTTGCAATATCAAGCTCGGGCCATTTCTTTATGCCGCGCAATAAATATTCTGCCATGATATCCGCTACTTCTTCTGACCGCAGTTCTCCATTTTCATGGAACCATACATAAACCCAGTTAATTGATCCAAGCAGTGTATAAGAGACAATTTTTTCATTTATTGCAGTGAAATAGCCTTTTTCCATCCCTTCACGGATTAAATCCTGCAGCAAGTTCTCATACCGGTTGCGGCTTGCCGCAATTTCACGCCAGTTATCCGGCAGCAGGTCACGTCTGAGATCCATAAAAACAGTCATAATTGCCCTGTTTTCACATATTGCCATAATATGCTTTTTAAATATTGCTTTTAATCTATAATCCGGAGGCAAATCGGGAGTGTTGACTGCTGCTATCTCTGCCAAAAAATAGCTCATTGCCTGGCGGAATATCTGAAACAAAATATCCTGTTTACTGTTAAAATAATAATAAATATGGCCCTTTGTTACTCCCATTTCTTCTGCAATTTGATCTATTGTAGCAGCATAACCCAGGCGGGCAAAAACAAGGGCAGCTGTATCTAAAATCTGCTGCTTGCGTTTTTCTTCTGCTGCAAGAGTGCCCTTTATGTGTTTATCGAAGATACCTTCATTCAAATATGATCCTTCCTTTCAAACTTCTCAGTATTTTTATTTTAATCTTTATACCGATCAGTATAATGTGCCCTATTCTATAAAGCCTTCAAAATTCCTGCCTCAATTTATATATTTTTGGAATTATTTTATATAGCAGGAATTAATAGAATTTTGACGAATAAATATGCCTATCCATACCGTCAGGAGGAGATATACTATGGCTGATTTTTCGCTTAATGAAGAGCAGCAGGCAATGCAAAAAATGGTTCATGAGTTTGCTGAAAAGGAGATCCGTCCACGAGCAGAAGAATACGATGAATTAGAGGAATATCCATGGGACATTGTAAGGAAAGCGGCTAAATTGGGGTTGACCCATTTTGGATTTCCAGAAGAATACGGGGGAGGCGGAATTACAGATCAAATAACACACTTTATTGTGGCGGAAGAGCTTGGCTGGGGCTGCGCAGGCATAGGAACAGCCATTCTCAGTTCAGGGCTTGCGGCAACAGCTATCATGGTCATGGGAACTGAAGAACAAAAGAAAAAATATATTGGCCGTTTCTGTGACCCCGATGATGTTCGCCTTGGTGCAATGTGCCTAACCGAACCGGAAGCAGGGTCAGATGTATCTAATATATCAACAACTGCGGTTCTTGATGGTGACGAATATGTCCTGAACGGCACTAAGTGTTTTATAACCAACGGGGGCATAGCCGATCTGCACGTAGTGTTTGCCACAACGGATAAAAGCCTGGGGTGGGCAGGCCTGGCCTGTTTCATAGTAGAAAAGGACACTCCCGGATTAAGCATGGGCAAAAAGGAAAAGAAAATGGGAGTGCGTGCCTCTCATACCTCAGAAGTTGTTCTTACAGACTGCCGTGTTCCTAAAGTTAATCGCCTTGGAGGAGAACCGGGAGAGCCGGGCTCTACAGCTGGAGCTTTTGGTGCAATGGCCATGTTGGAACATTCACGCCCTGGTGTTGGCGCTATAGCCGTGGGTATTGCCCGCGCAGCTTACGAGTATGCCCTGCAGTACAGCACTGAAAGGGTCCAGTTCAAAAAGCCAATCATATTACACGAAGGAGTCGGCTTCAAATTAGCTGACATGTCAACCAGGATTGACGCAGCCCGGCTCCTGGTGTGGCGGGCCGGTTGGATGGCAAATGAAGGAATCCAGTTTCAGCGCGCTGAAGGCAGTATGGCTAAGCTGTTTGCCGGTGACGTTGCCATGGAAACAACAATTGATGCCATACAGATCTTAGGTGGCTACGGTTACATGCGGGAATACCCGGTTGAAAAATGGGCCCGTGACGCGAAAATATATCAAATTTGGGAAGGAACAGCGGAAATTCAACGCCTGGTTATATCAAGGGCTTTACAGGCTCATGGTAAGTAACATACTTAGTCATCTGAAAAGCGGTCAACAATAAAATAATCAGTGCGTACAGTTCCCGCCAGCCTGCTTTCCAGTGTAGGCCGGCGGCCGGTTATGGTGCACGCTTCTGCCCTGATAATTCCTTCAGGCCGGTGAAAGTCTGCTTTTTCGAGATCTTTAAAAACCTCAACAAAAAGCTCGCGCATAAAAACTGTGGAGTATCGCCATCCCTGCTTGATGCTGCCCAGTTTCGGCTCATCAAAGCCCATCCATAATGTTCCCACCAGGTTGGGCGTGTAAGCTACAAGGTAAACATCGTTCCAGTATTCTGATGTGCCAGTTTTCGCAGCAACCGGTCTGTCTATCTGGAGGGCCCTTCCAAGGTATTTGCGAACAAAATCCTGCAATATATCATTAATAATAAAGGAAGCCTGGGCGCTCAATACCCGCTTGGGTTTCCTTCTATATTCATAGATAATCTCGCCACTGCTATCTACTATCTTCTCTATAGTATGTAAATCTATTCTTAACCCGTTATTGGCAAATACAGAATAGGCCTGGGTCATGTCAATTGCACTGACCCCGTAAGTAAAGCCGCCCAGGGTAAGGCTTAAATTATCAATTTCACTGGGGTGAATTGAAGTAATGCCCATTCTCTGGGCATAGTTTACCCCAACCCTTGGCCCCAGGTCCTGAAAAGCCCTGACAGCAGGCACATTTAGCGAATAATAAAGAGCCTCCCTAAGTGGAACCATCCCTCTGAAACGGTTATCAAAATTTTTCGGTTTCCAATTCCGCGGTCCTGTAAATGGTGAATCATTAAGGGTGGAACCGGCCCCTGAAAGCGTTCCCACATCTAAAGCAGGGCCATATGTAATAACCGGCTTAATTGCCGAACCGGGCGACCTTAAAGTGGTAAAGCGCAAAAGCTCATCAACATTTTTTCTATATTCCCTGCTTCCGCCAAGAGCCCTGATCCGACCCGTGGATGGATCGGCAAGAACAAAAGCAGCCTGGGGTTGCGCAATGCCATTTTCAGCATCGCTGATCTCCAGCAGCTGCCCCCGGCTAAGATTTCTACCTGTCGGAACTGATGCTACAGCTGCTCTTGCTTGATCCATGTCTATGTAGTAAGTGACCGGGTATAAATCTTCCCTTTTCATAGTATCCTCAACAAAGCTCTGAAGCTCCGGCTCCAGGGTGGTATAGACTCTTAATCCTCCTGTATAGATGGCCCTGTAAGCTTCTTCTTGCGAATTAATCCGGGGCATGTTAATCAACACATCAATCAGTTCATGGTGAATAACGTAATCGAGGAAAAAGGGGTATGGATATTCTGTATCGGGGAGATCTGCATAATTTATTTTTTTATTTACCGCCTCATTATACTCTGCTGAGCTTATATATTGAAGCCTCTTCATACTGGAGAGCACTGTTCGCATTCGCCTTTCTGCTTCTTCTAAATTGCTGAAGGGGTTATAGAAATTCGGTGAACGGGTTATTCCGGCAAGCATGGCTGCTTCCGCTATTGTCAAATCGTTAACAGTTTTATTAAAATAAAGCTGCGCAGCGGCTTCAACTCCATATGCGCCGTTGCCAAAATAGATCCTGTTCAGGTACATTTCCAGGATTTCTTCCTTGCTGTAATTTTTTTCTAACTCCAGGGAAAGAATAATCTCTTGCACTTTTCTCTTGTATGTAGTCTCACTTACCAGAAAAGCATTCTTGGCTAGTTGTTGAGTTATGGTGCTGCCCCCCTGCACAATATTGCCGGCAAGATGATTTGAATATGCAGCCCGCACACTGGCTATTACATCAAAGCCCCGGTGCCTGAAAAATCTTTCATCTTCTACAGCAATAAAAGCCTGGGCCAGATGTAAAGGCACTTGCTCCAGGTTTACGGCAATACGATGCTGCTCGGCATGCAGTTCTGCTACCTCATTACCATTGCTATCATAGATGTATGAGGTTTCTACTACAGCAAGGCGGGCAGGATCTAAGGGTGGGCTTGTATTAACATAGTCTATAATAATAGCAGCTAAAGCGCTTAATGCTACTAAGAGAAAAACTAAAAAAGAAATGATTAACCACTTAAAGGGAGTTGAAAAACGATAGGGCTTTATAGGTTTCCTTGATAAAAGATGCTGGTTTTCTTCAATAACCCTTAAAATATTATCATCCCGATGATTACTGCTATCAGATCTGCCTGCCAACTCAGCAACCTCCCTGATAATCACTCATTAAAAAGGTTATACTCCTACTGCCAAGATTTATCAACCACCCTGTCCCCAATGTTCAATCCTCCAAGGGTTTGTGCCCCTGATGCCTCTGCCTTAGATATGAAGTATATTTTTTCCGACTGTTGATGATTCAAGCCAATCTTGCATAACAAGAGCAGGCATATGATGGTAAGTCCGGTTATTCTTATTATTTTGCAGAACATGGCCCGGCACATCCTCACCTGAAAGTTTATAGCCTGAAGCTATATTTTTAAGTATATCATGCAGCTTCATTTTGACAAATTTTTAGTTCCATAAGTTTTGTTAAGCATAATTAGATTCTTAAAGCTGATTAAATTCTTCATACGGGCAATCCACCTGGCCGTTAGTTTTTTCATGTAATCCCTGGATTATATTTGTCTAAATGTTGTTAAGAAATAAAACAGCTGAATTGACACCTTACTTAAGTAAGGTTGGAACTTACTTAATAAGCAGTATAACAAAACCTTACTTTTGTCAGGCGTAATTAAGTAAATATCATATTACCATATCAATAGTTAAATCAATAAACAGAAAGGAGTATTAATTATGTCAAAATAAAGACAGTGGATGAAATGAATAAACTTGGATAAAGAAGATATAAACGCATCTCTTCTGTCTATTGGACAACCTGAAGAAGTAAGAGCTTACGTGAAACACCTTATTGATAAAGCAGGTTCCAGCGGAGGATTAATAGTCAGTTCAGGGTGCGATATACCGGTAAATGTAAAAGCTGAAAACCTGCAGGCCATGATCGATACAGCTAAGTGATACCGGACAGGCAACTAGCTGAAATGAAAGTTTATCAAGCTGATTTACAATAATTTAAGCGAGGCGAATTAGTTATGAGACTTCTAATCATCAGTGGCTTACTGAGAGCGTGGAAAGCTATTTATCAAACCAAGGCTTCTGCGCATAATCATAGTCACATCAATGACATTAATATCCCCGTCACCATTTACATCTGCATATTGCAGCATATCTTCTGGTAGCGCTGACAAACTTAAAACATGCCTCATCACCAGGATAACATCATGAATATCTATATAACCGTCCCTGTTTAAATCACCATAAGTGTATTTAC
>SLQM01000215.1 GCA_007131435.1 Syntrophomonadaceae bacterium | reverse complement strand
TCATTAGCCAGGAGGTGATTCCCGATTATTAAACCTGGTCCTGTCACTGTTCTTAACTCTTACCGTTACCGGCCGCCAGGTAGTGGTTTTCATTAAACGGCGTGTGCAAGTGGTGCGTATACCAGTGCAATTTCTTTAGTGGCTGTCTCTTTTTCAATTTCAGGGACCAGGCCGTATCCCATGCTGTTTACCATGGCCTTCATGCACTTTTCCCTGTTGGCCATCGTGCAACCGCATGCTCTTGCTTCAGTTTCTGTTAACTTCTTGCCGTATGCGCCTGCGCTGCAGAACATCACCGCCCCGTTCAAACCATCGTAATCTTTCCAGTTTGTGCATTCAATTGTTTTTTTCATTTCTGCAACCTCCCTATTTTTTATTTTCTACTTATATATAGAGCAAGCATCATGCCAAACTCATGATGAAAGATCTCATTAAATCAGGAAAATGTAAAATAACCCTTAAAAATAAAGGTTTTTTGCATAAATATTTTTTCTTTGAAATATTGAAAGTGCCTGAAATTGCATGAAAAATGGTATAATGTGCAGGTACTGATATGAAACAGGCCGTACTGCAAATAAAAGACGGTCATCAGCCTGACGTAAATACGTCACATGGATGACCGCTTTTTGTTAATTAATATATAAGGCCTGGAAATATGCAAATTTGATGCTTCCCTCGTAACCCTATAAAACGCTATTATCCTTTCCTGCTATTTTCTTTTGCCTGGACCCTGCGGGCAAGTTCTTCAGGATCTGCTGCCAACCTTCGCTGGCCGGCACGGAGCAGTACGAAACCCATGGCGTATACAAAAGCTCCGGCAATAAACATACCCTGGTTGCCCATCAGGTCCATAGCCGAACCAAGTATAAACGGCCCAATCATCTGGCCTGTCATTGTAAATATGTAATAGAGGCCTATATAAAAGCCAATTCTATCTCTCCCTCCAAGATCAGCAATCAGCGGCATGGCCTGCACATTAACTAATGCCCAGGCAAAGCCTGCAAAGACAAAAATAACACTGATGACCAGTGGATCGCGAACCGGGACTGCCAGCAGGAAAAGTGCAGGTACAATGGCTAAACCGATCAGCATCGCCGGTATTTTACCAATTTTGGTCCCGATAAAACCGGCAAGTAGTGCAAAAACCAGGAATGAACCGGCAAAGGTGGTCAGGATAAATGCGGCCCTACCCTCAGTCAGGCCAAGGGTCTCTACACCGTATATGGGGAACATGGCATCAAGCCCGGCAAAACCGATAAAATAGGTCAGCATGGCTGCCAGGATTAAAAACTGACCAAAATTAGCCGGCTGAAGAAGCACTTTTATTCCCTCGATTGCTTCGCCAATAGGATTCCTGGAAGCTACAAGAGTATTATCAACATATGGAGGATGACGATCTACCTTAATCCAAATAATAAAAAGGGTAAAAACCAATACCGCGGCTCCTATTCCAAATGTAAGCCTTGGATCTATGTCATAGAGCAGGGACAATCCTCCAAAAGCAATCAGGGTGCCAATCCCGCCCATTAAATTGATTATACCGTTGGCGGCAGAACGCTTTTCCGGCGGCGTGTGATCAGGCATCAGGGAAATTACCGGGCCGCGATAAGAATGCATGGCTGTTGTAAAAAGAATTTCTGTAATGATCAGGGTCCATAAAATAGCAGAGGCAAATGGAATGGCAAAAAAGGTTAATGCTGCTACCGGTATCGCTACAATAATGAACGGCAGCCTCCGGCCCAGTGGCGAATTCACCCTGTCCGACCAGGCTCCGATTATGGGTATTAAAAGTAATCCAATCAGGTTATCGGTACCCATCAACAAACCTATTACAGCCCTGGAGTCGATAAACTCACGGTACATTAATGGTAAAAATGCGTTATAGGTAGTAAAAGCCAGCTGAACTCCTAGAAACCCAAAGCCTATCCACCAGATCTTTGCATAGCTGAATTTTTTTTCATCTTCTGCAGGTTGGGTTGCAGAACTCTTAACAGCATCATCCTGTTTTTCAGACACTACACCACCCCTTCGTTAATAGCTTTTCCAATATTTTTATTAGACAAAGCTTTAAATAATAGGGTTAATTCTATATAGTATCCCACCATCCTGCAAGCACGAACAGATTTAATAATATTTTATAGTGACTGCGGGTCTTGAATAAGTGTTTTTATATTTGACTTGCCTTTTTAAATTGTGATATTGTTTGTGCATCAAATAGTCCAATAAAACTAAATGGAGGTTGAAATGCAGCATAAAGGAATTGAATTTTATAAAGCAGCAGCCGAAAGATCGGCCCATTGGCATGCAAAAAACATCGAGGAAATGAAAAAGTGTAAGTTTGATACCATTGCTGTCCATGGGGTCTATTCAATGCAGGAAGCCCTGGATTTCAACCAGGGTTCAATTATCGAACCAATTTACATGTCTACTTCTCAGTGCTATCGAGATTCTGATGAAATGGAAGCAGCGCTTGCATATGAAATACCAACCTGGTGTTATTCGCGTATCGCCAACCCCAGCATGTACTATCTTGAAGGGGTACTGGCCTTACTCGAAGGTTACGGGGCAGATATAGAGACTTCATGCATAGCTACCGCTTCCGGTATGGCTGCAATACAAACCGCTGTAGATCCCTTCCTTCTTCCTGATGAACAAAACCCTTTAAAACCAATTAATTTTGTTGCCGCCGCCCAGGTTTACGGGGGCACTTTTCAACAGTTTGCTATTAGAAAAGAGAGGGAACGCAAAATCACCTGGCGCCGGGTAATTAATTCAGCTGACATTACAGAGTGGGAAAAGTTGATTGATGAAAATACCCGTTTTCTCTATGGTGAAATGCCGAGTAATCCAGGCCAGGCTTTTTTTGATTTAAAGAAAGTTATCGACTTAGCCCACAAGTACGGTATACCGATGATCGTCGACAGTACTGTGGCAACACCGGCACTTCTCCGCCCGCTTGCCCTGGGAGCTGATATCGTAGTTCAATCTGTTTCGAAAACACTCTGCACCAGCGGTTTTGGCATAGCAGGCGCAGTTATTTCCAGAAAAGATATCACAACAAATGTTAACAACCCTGATATGAAAAATAATTTTGCCATGTATGCAAAGACCCTGCCAAACCGGGATAACGGTCCTAACATCTCCCCGATGAATGCTGCCCTGGCCCTCAATGACATCCGGACCCTTCGTTCCAGGGTAGATATGCAAAGCCGTTCAACAATGACAGTGGCAAGGTACCTGGAAAACCATAAAAACATTGAAAAGGTCGATTACCTGGGATTAGAATCACATCCTTTACACAGCCTGGCATCTAAATATTTGTGGTTGGTTGATGCAGAGCATGACGAACAATACGGCAAACCAGTGAATCGCTACGGGCACCTGATGTCATTCAGGGTAAAAGGCGGCGCAAAAGCCGCAAGAGATGTTTTTGATGCTTTTACCCGCATCTGGCGGGCAACAGACCTGGGTAGGATTAAGTCAGTAGCAACAATCCCTGCCATATCTACACACTCTCAGCAGGGAGAAGAAGGCCGTAAACTCGCCGATATCCCTGCTAATTTAATCCGTCTATGTGTCGGGGCAGAGCATCCCGATGACATAATTTCCGATCTCGATAAGGCTCTATCAGTCCTTGATGGAAACAAGGTGACCTTTACAGCCCCTGAATTTTCGGCGGGAGGAGCATCATCAGCCAGTTTAAGGAAAAAGTAAGGCGCCATGAAAGCTTTTTTAAATAAGCTCAAAGAAAGATGCCCCGGAAGTGGAAGACCGGGGCATTTTCAGGTATAAATGCATCTCTTAAACATTTGAAGGAGGGATACATTTAAAAATTATAATATAAGGTTACTCCAGCTGGCGCCAAGACTTCCGCTTATAAACCTGTTTTTCCTATTCTTAAAAAGGGAAAACCAGCGGAAGCAGAATCACGCTCACTATTAAAACAATCAAAGCCAGGGGCAGTCCGTTCTTTATATAATCACTGAACCTGTAACCTCCGGGGCTCATAATCAATACATTTATGGGATGAGAAACAGGTGTCATGAAGCTGGCTGCAACAGAATAGGCTATTCCCATAACAAAAGGATAAGGAGATAGACCCAATCCTAAAGCTGTTGCAATTGCTATCGGAGCCATAACAACTGCATTAACAGCGCTGGGAATAAACTGGTTTAAGATTAATGTCATCGTCATCAACCCTGCCAGGATTCCGGTTGGCCCGAGAGGCCCAACTGCACCTATAACGGCATAGGCTATGAAGGAAGCAGCCCCGGTTTGCTGCATGGCCAGGCCCAGTGGCATCATGGTTGCTATCAGGAATACGACTTTCCACTCTATGGCCCTGTACGCTTCTTCAACTGTAAGGCAGCGTGAAACGATCATTGCAATTGAACCGGCAATTGCCGCCACATAGATGGGCAGCCAGTTAACCAGCACGGCAGCTAAAACTGCAAGCATAATAAAGCCTGCCAGGGGGGCTTTACTGTAATTCAGTTTCTCCTGGTAATCAAGGGTTAAAATCACAAAATCTTTTTCCCTGGCCAGCATTTCAAATTTTTCACTTGTTCCATAACACAGCAAAGCATCTCCGAACTCAAGGGGCATATCATTAAGACCTGTCCTGTAGGCCCTGTCACCGCGCCAAATGGCCAGGACAGATATACCAAATTTTTCTCTAAAGTTTAACTGGCGCAGGGTTTTACCGGTCAGTGTAGTATGCGGCGATAACATGATTTCTACAACAGACAATGAGTTTGTTTCAAGCTCATGCAAATCTACGTCCGGGTTACGATCAACTATTAGTGATTGGTGGCCGCGTAAAACATCAATATCAACCGGACGCCCCTCCACTACCAGCAGGTCATTTTCATCAAGGGTAATTGAAGGTTCAGGCATAACATGTTCCTTATCGCCCCGGATAATATTAAGAACAGATATGCCGTAACTCTTGGCAAGGCCCATGTCTTCAATTGAAATGCCGGCAAGTGGTGAGCCGGGAGGAATTTTTACATATAGCAATCTCTCATCAAGATTATAATCTTCAGCATCACAGGCCTGCAAAAATCTAAATCCTTTATTATCTTTTAGTAACTCAAGACTCTCAAGCCATCCCCTGAATAGCAACTTGTCACCCGGTTGAAAAACTATATCCCTTAGATTGGTTCGCCTCACCTTATCTGAACGACGCACGGCAAGCAGCGTTATTCCCAGTTTTTTTCTGGCCTCCAATTCAACCAGGGTTTTGCCGTTAAAAATTGATTCTTCTGTAACATCCACTTCGACAAGACCGATATTCTCCGATGTCAGGCAGGTGGTTTCAGGAGAATCATCTAAAAGCATTACGACCGGATCCCCGGATATTGCATCAATAGCGTCCAGTTTTCCCAGGACCAATAATTTATCTCCTTCTGATAATATTAAGTCTGGCCCGGGAATATGCCTTGTTCCTTCACTGCGAATAACACTTAAAACATTTAAATTAAGTGCCCGGCCGAAACGGCTTTCATCCATAGTTTTACCGGCAAGGGGGCTTTCATCGGGAATAGTTATCAGGGCAATACGCTCTTTTAATTCATACTGTTGCCTGTAATCCTTTTGAGGCCTTATATGATCAACTGAAGGAGTTCTACGCTCAGGTAGTAAGCGACGCCCGACAAGCAGCATGTAAATAACGGCCACAAACAATATGGAAAGGCCGACAATTGTAAAATCAAATAAACCTGGAGTCCTCATCCCAGCTTCACGCAAAAAATCAACTACCACCAGGTTGGAAGCAGTCCCGATTAAAACAGTCATGCCGCCAATGGTTGTACCGTAAACCATGGGCAATAACAGGCGGGAAGCTGATCGCCCTGTCCTGCGGGCAATATCCAGGGTAACCGGCATGAACATGGCGGCCACCCCGACATTAATCACAAAAGCCGAAATAGAGGCTGTACTGCCCATCAGGACTGTTAACAAACGGCTTTCCCCTTTGCCGGCGAAGCGCAGCAGCTGTTCGGCAAGTTTTGAAGCTATTCCAGTGCGGGCCAGTCCTGCAGATAAGATAAAAACTGCCCAGGTTGTAACTACAGCAGGGTTGGAAAAACCTGATATACTCTCTTCAGGGGAAACAAGGCCTACCACAACCAAGAGCACCAACACAAGCAACCCTACAAGATCTGCCCTTAAAATCTCTGTTATAAACAGGATTACAGCCAGCAGTAAAATTGAAAATGTTAGAATAATATCTAAGTCCATCTAAAATATACTCTCCAAAAAATTAATGTTGAATGACAGGCTATTATTTATATTATTTATGGGATTGGTGAATTCCTTTTTTCCAAATAAAACAAAGCAGGAAAAGGGTTTCCCCCCTTCCTGGTTGAAATTAATATGTGGCATTTTATATTAACAGGTTGGTAATATAGAATTAACCGGGGCTTCATATAAAACCGTGGGAGATTAATGATGATCGGGGACAAATTAGTTATAACTGACTACCACCGTGCTGCAGCAGCAGCTATATTCGAGAAGTTAAAGGTGAAGCTAAATAGGGCCAACAAGCCTGTAGTGATTACAGTTGCAGGGGAATCAGGCAGTGGCAAATCAGAAACTGCAGCAGTACTTGCCGAGCTATGCGAAAAAGCAGGTTACAAAACCCTGTTATTACAGCAGGATGACTATTTTCACTATCCTCCTAAAACCAATCACCAGAAAAGGCTTGAAGATATCAGCTGGGTTGGTCCGCAGGAAGTTAAGCTGGATTTGATTGAAGAAAACATAAGTGCAGTTCTTAAACCGGGAGAAATTGAAATTACCAAACCACTAGTGGACTATGATCGCGACCTGATCCTTGAAGAGACAGTTTCTACCGCAGGGGTTAAGGTAATTATTGTTGAAGGCACTTATACAACAACAATAAACAATGCTGATTTAAAAGCCTTTATTGATCGCAACTACCGCCAGACCAAAAAGGCACGGTTAAAACGTTCCCGGGATCCGCTTTCCGGTTTTTTAGAAAAAGTACTTTCAATCGAACATGAAATAATTGCAGCCCACAAGGAAAATGCTGATATTATAATACCTCCTCCTGATCACGAAGTGGAGATGGGATAATTTGCCCGTTAAAGAAAATGCAGGGACTAATATTTCTAAAGAAAAGCCGGGCTTACCTCATGGCGTTATATTTAATGCTTACCCGGATAGTATCGGCTCCCGCCTTGAGGATTGTCTTGGCATCCTAAAACAAACCCCGTTTAAAGATGCATTTTCAACATTTTATATCCTCCCTACCTTCTTTAACAGCGATCTTGATCGCGGGTTCTCCATTATTGACTACAACCTGAATAAAGAACTGGTTTCATCTGCAGACCTTGAGGTTTTAAGAGATTTAAACATCTCGCTTAAACTGGACCTGGTTCTTAACCACCTTTCAGTTAACTCACCCCAGTTTAAGGATTTTCAAAAAAATGGCGAATCTTCTTCCTACCGGGATTTTTTTATCGATTGGAATAAATTCTGGCAGGGCAAAGGAACTGCAGGTCCTGATGGATGCATAATTCCGGAGGATAAATACCTGCAAAAGTTATTTACCAGGAAACCGGGCTTGCCGGTTATGAGAATAGACTTTGAAGACGGGAACACCGGTTTTTTTTGGAATACCTTTTACCAGGAAATTATATTTGAACAGGTATTCGCTGAAGATTTTTCAACCCTGCCGGGCATAACCCCTGAGAGGGCAGCAGAGATTGCTGCATCTGTAAACAACGCCTTCCATGATAAAACAATGCCGGACCAGGTAAACTTAGGCTCTAATGAAAAATACCGGGAACTTGTATTGCCTATAATCCGGGAAAAACGCCACTACCTTGGACAGCTCGATTTGAACGCTCGTTCAACTCAAGTCTGGGAATTCTATTCTGAAACCTTGAAAAAGTTGAAAGCTTATGGCGCAAAAATTATCAGGCTTGATGCCTTTGCCTACCTGCACAAGGAGGCAGGGTGTTCCAACTTCTTCAACCGCCCCGGAACATGGAATTACCTGGAGCGGTTGAGAAAGATCGCCAAAAGAGACTACCTTTTGGTTTTTCCTGAAATACATGCTGAATACGGAACTGGCATTCATAAAGAAGTGGCACAAAAAGGCTACCCCATTTACGACTTCTTCTTCCCCGGGCTGATTATTCATGCCCTGGAATATAAAACTAGCGCTCCGCTGGTTCGCTGGATAAAAGAAATAATCAGTAACGGTTATAAAACTATAAACATGCTAGGCTGCCACGACGGCATTCCCGTTCTTGATTTAAAAGGGAAAAAGCTGGAGGGCGTTGAACAGCCCGGCCTGTTAAGCGATAAACAAGTTGAAAGCCTGGTTGAGGTAATTATTGCGCGGGGAGGCCTGGTTAAAAATTTATACGGCCCAGGCGGCCATAAAGTATCCTACTACCAGATTAACGCAACTTTTTTCAGCGCCCTGGGTGAAAGTGAAGAAAAAATGCTGCTGGCCAGGGCCATTCAACTATTTATGCCTGGCACTCCCCAGGTCTGGTACCTTGATCTTTTTGCCGGCAAAAATGACTACGAGGTTCTAGAAAAAAGTGGACCTGCGGGACACAAAGAAATTAACCGCACTAACCTGAGCCTGCAGGAAGTTAAAAAAAGGCTTGAACTGCCTATTGTAAAAAACCAGCTGGAATTAATTCGTTTCCGCAATAACTACCCCGCATTTGAGGGAAATTGTGAAATAATAGAAGAAGGCAATCCTTTCCGGCTGAAGATAAGCTGGAATATGGATAATTATAGGACAACCCTGTCAGCTAACCTGGCCAACAATGTCTTCAAGATTGAATACAATGACAATCAGGGGCAGTCCAGGTTATTGCAATTAATATGAGTAAATCATTAGAGAATTTTATGCCCTGTTAATTGAATAAGCTGAACTATAGGGAATCAATATACTCCTTTCCTTTATCAAGCGCTGTTTTCATGCCGGCAGCTAGCTTGCTCTTACCAGGAGGGAGAAATGTACTGATTTCATTTTTAACCATATCCAGCTCCAAAATTCTGCTTTCAGCAATAAAAGCGCCCAGCATGGCCAGGTTGGCCATTTTCTCACTGCCGCAGGCTTCAGCCAGTTCTCGGGTGGGAACAAAAAGCTTTTTGATTCCATTGCTGCAAATGGCATCCTGGCTTTTATTAGAAACCAGGGAGCTATTTACCAGGAGTAACCCTCCCTCCGGCAGCTGTTTGCCAAACTTGGCAAAAGCAGGTTCGCTCATAGCGATTACCGCTTTTGGAATTCCTGTAATTGGGGAGCCAATAGGGTCTTTAGAAAGGACCACGGTACAATTGGCAG